>CALMXF010000138.1 GCA_937870985.1 uncultured Chloroflexota bacterium | reverse complement strand
CCGCACGCTGCGCCGGGGCGACACCGAGTACGCGCCGCCCGGCGTCGAACACTGGCACGGCGCCGCGAACGACGCGTCGGCCCACTACTTCCAGACGTCGATTGGCAACACCGCCACCTGGTGGATGGAAGAAGTCGGCTACGACGACTACATGGGGAACGACACCGGCATCACGTCGCGTAACGAGTTCCTGCGCACCGGCGTCCGCAAGAAGGGCGACGCCGCCACGCAGCCGACGAAAGCTCCAGCCGCGCCCAGACCGCCTTGTCCGGCGGGTAGGGGTGAGCGCCGCCGATGACCAGCGAGTGGAAGCGTTCCGGCGCGTACTTGCCCAGCGCCCAACCCATCAGCCCGCCGTACGAGTAGCCGTAGTAGTGGGCGCGATCGATGCCGAGGTCGTCCAGCACGGCGACTACGTCGGCGACGCCGCGCTCGAACCCGTAGGCGGTCGGGTCGTGCGGCTTGTCGCTGGCGCCGTGGCCGCGGGCGTCGAGCATGATGAGCTGGTAGTCGTCCTGCAGCCCATCCAGGAATCCGAACTCCTCCCAGTCGCGCCAGCTGCCGGTCAGCCCGTGGTGTAGCAACAAGGGCGGGCCGGCCCCGGCGATCTCATAGTAGATTCGGAGACCCTCGCTCGTCGCGTACGGCATCGACCGCTCCCTCCCCATCAGGCCGGCGTCAGGCTGCGCTCGCGCTCGACCAGGACGCGGCGCAGGATCTTGCCGGAGGCGGACTTCGGGATCTGGTTGGTGAACTCGAGCTTCCGGATCTTCTTGTACGGCGCGACCTGCCCGGCGACGAAGGCCATCAGCTCCTCGGCCGTCGCCTCACCCCGCAGGACGACGTAGGCCTTCGGCACTTCGCCGGCCTCCGCGTCCGGCACGCCGATCACCGCTGCGTCGGCGACGGCCGGGTGTGCGACGAGGATCGCCTCCAGCTCGGCCGGGGCGATCTGGTACGCCTTGTACTTGATCAGCTCCTTGACCCGATCGACGATGTAGATGTAGCCGTCCTCGTCGGCGGAGCCGATGTCACCGGTCTTCAGCCAGCCGTCAGGCGTGATCGTGGCGGCGGTCGCCTCGGGCCGGTTCAGGTATCCCTTCATCATCTGCGGTCCTCGTACCCAGATCTCGCCCTGCTGGTGCGGGCCGAGCTCCGCGTTGGTCGCGCTATCGACGACCTTCACCTCGGTGTTGCGGACGATGAGCCCGCCGGCCGTCGGGTTAACGGCACTCTCGGGGGTGAGGAGTGTGACGGGACTCGTTTCGGTCATGCCGTATCCTTGCTTGACGACTACTCCCAATCGTTCCATCACCGCAGTACAGAGATCGGCTGGCGTCGGCGCGGCAGCCGTCATCACGAAGCGCAGGCTGGAGAGGTCATACCGTTCGACGACTGGATGCTTCGCGAGCGCCAGCGTGACGGGCGGCACGACAAAGGCCCGCTTGGAGCGGTAATCCTGGAGCAGCTGGAGGTAGTGCTCCATATCGAAGCGCGGCATCACCACGATTGTCGCGCCTTCGGACAGTCCATAGGCAAGGAACACCGTGAGTGCGTACATGTGAAAGAGGGGCAGGAACGTGATGATCACGTCGTCTCCGTCGAGCAGCGAGAACCCGTTTACCTGATGGCAGTTGGCCACGAGGTTGTAGTGCGTCAGCATGACGCACTTCGGCAGGCCGCCCGTCCCGCTGGAGTAGGGCAGCAGCGCGACGTCCTCTCGCGGATCGATCTCGACCGCCGGCCAGGGACCATCGTCGGCCAGCAAGACGTCGAACGGTCGGGCTCCCTCGGCCTCGCCGAAGGTGAACACCTCGCGGACCTGTGTCGCCTCGGCCGCCTCTAGCGCGGCCGGCAGACTCTCGGGCGTCGCGATCAGGTAGGTCGCGCGTGAGTCGGCGAGCTGAACTGCCAGCTCATTCGTCGTAAACAGCGGGTTGATGGTCGTGACCATCCCACCGGCCGCCAGCGCCCCGTAGATCGCCACCGGGTACTCGATCGTGTTCGGGCTGTAGATCGCCAGCACGTCGCCCCGGCCGAAGCCGCGCTCGGTGAGGCCGATCGCCAGGCGGCGCGTCAGGATCTCGAGCTGGCCATAGGTGATCGACTGGCCGGTAATGCCGTCGATCATCGCCGGCTTGCTTGCCAGTCGGCCGGTCTGCTGGAGCGCGAACGAGGGTAGCGAGATCTCCGGGATCTCGATGTCGGGGAAGGGGCTGCGGAAGATCATGGCTGGATCCCTTCTTGATTAGGTTGACGGGTCGATGGAACCAGCATGCGTCTCGTCGACGGCTCAGGCATCGTATGACCTACGTACTCGTGACAGGCGGCGACGTAATCTGCACCTC
>CALMXF010000137.1 GCA_937870985.1 uncultured Chloroflexota bacterium | reverse complement strand
CGCCCCCGCGACAGCCGAGCTCCGCGCCAGTACTCGCAAAATCCCCGCGCGCGCGGCGCAGCCGCCCCGAGTGCGTGGCGACCACCTATCGACGCCACGCCGCGCCAGCCATCGGCCGCCACTGACGAGGCGACGATCGAGGCCGAGCGACTCAGCAAGGACATTGTGCGCGAGCTTCTCGACCGGATGGGCGTCCATGCAGACGTGGTCGCCGTCGACAATCCGTCGGTAATGCCAGTGTCGTCGGACGACCCGTTGACGGTGTTCATCGACATCATGGGCCGCGATCTCGGCATGCTGATCGGACGACGGGGTGAGAATCTCGCCCATATTCAATACATGATCAACTTGCTGGTGAACAAGCGAACAGAAGACTGGATTCGCGTCATCGTCGATATCGAGGGCTACCGGACACATCGCGAGGAATCGCTGATCGGTCTGGCCGAGCGGGTCGCCCGACAGGTCGCGCGCAATGGGCGCTCCATTGCGCTTGAGCCGATGCCGGCCAGCGAACGCCGCATCGTCCACATGACGCTCAAGGAGCTCTCGGACGTTCGGACCGAATCCAGCGGCGAAGGCGACAATCGCCGCGTCACGATCTACCCGAGCTAGATGGCGAGTCGCGTCCCGGACGTTGTCGTCATCGGGCATCTGACGATCGATCGGACGCCGCGCGGCGAGGCGCTGGGTGGTTCGGTTCTGTACGCCGCGCTCACCGCCGCGCGCTACGGCGCGCGGACAGCGATCCTCACCCGTGCCAATCTGGATCTGCTGCCACCGGATCAGCACGAGATTCTCGCTGCCATCTCTGCTGAAGTCGAGATCATCGTCCAGTCCAGCGACGCAACGACGACGTTTACCAACGTCGATGTCGGCGGGCGCCGTCAGCAGTCGCTCCATGCCTGGGCCGGTGAAATCGATCTCACCGGCTTGCCACCGCTCTGGCGCGGAGCGGGGGTTATTCATCTCGCGCCTGTCGCTCAGGAGATCGATCCCCGCCAGGTGAATCGTCTGGCGCCGCGTATTCTCGGCTGCACGCCACAGGGTTGGATGCGCGCCTGGGATCGGACCCACTTCGGCCGAGTCCGGTTGGGACACCTGCGCGTGCCGGCCGACCTCGTCGCCCGGATCGACGCGATTGTCGTCTCCTATGAGGAGGCTGTCGAAGCGCGCGACACGATCGAGGCAGTCGGCCGGCGCGGGCTGGCAGTCGTCACCCGGGGCGATCAGGGAGGGCTTGTGATCGACCGCGAGAGGCGGACGGACGCGCCGTTCTATCCGGCGCATTCCGTCGATACGGTCGGCGCGGGAGATGTCTTCGCCGCCGGACTCTTTACCGCCCGCGGCGGAGGCGAGTCGGTCGCGGCAAGTTTGCGCTATGCGGCAGCGGCAGCGTCGCTGAAGGTGGCCGGCGAGGGGGTCATGTCCGTTCCAGACCACGACGCGGTTATGGCGTTGATCGAACGCTACCGAAACTGATCGCTACCACCCCGGGCAGGACAGCATGTACCAGGACACTATCGCCGCTATTGCGACCCCACAGGGTGAGGGAGGAATCGGCATCGTCCGGCTGTCCGGCCCGGACGCTGGCGGGATTGCCGCCACCATCTTTCGTCGCGGCCGGCTCGGCACGCGGATAACCGCTGACGAGCTCATCAGCCACCGACTCACCTACGGCACGATCGTTGACCCGACCAGCGGTCGCGTGGTGGATGAAGTGATGATCGTCCGGATGGTTCCGCCGCGCACGTATACCCGCGAGGAGATCGTTGAGATCAACTGTCACGGCGGGTATTTGCCGGTGCGTCGTGTGCTGGACCTCTGTCTCACCCATGGCGCCAGGATGGCGACGGCGGGCGAGTTCACGCTACGAGCCTTCCTCAACGGGCGGATCGACCTGAGCCAGGCAGAGGCGGTGGCAGGGGTGATCTCTGCGAGGACTCCCCGCTCGCTCGATCTGGCGGTGGCAGAACTGCGCGGCCAGCTGACCGAACGTCTGCGCCCGGCTCGCGATACGCTGGTCGAGACGCTCGCGTACGTCGACGCCGCCGCCGACTTTCCCGACGACGAGATACCACCTCTCGAGCTCAGCCCAGCCCTCGATCGCGCCGCAGACGAGCTGGCTTCGGTGATCGCGGCGGCGAGCGCCGGGGTGCTCTATCGCGAAGGTGTGCGGATCGCGATCGTCGGCCGGCCGAACGCCGGCAAATCAAGCCTGCTGAACCGTCTGCTCGGCTCCGATCGGGCCATTGTCACCGACATCGCAGGGACGACACGCGATGTTATCGCCGAGACCGTCAACCTGCTGGGAATTCCGGCAACGCTACTGGACACGGCCGGCATTGCCGAGAGTGAAGACGCGATCGAACGGATCGGAATCGCGCGATCGCGCCAGGCACTGGCTTCCAGCGGCATCGCGCTATTCGTCATCGATCGCTCTCGGCCGGCTCACTCCGACGACCGCGAGATTGCCAACCTTCTGGCCGAGCAGCTCAGCGACGGAGGGGTGGTCGTCGCGCTCAACAAGCGCGACCTTCCAACCACCGCCAGCCAGGCAGCAACCCTGGCGCTGCTGCCTGGAGCGCCTGTTGTCGAGGTTTCAACGCACACTGGCGAAGGTATTTCAGACCTCCTGGGCGCGCTCCACGCGATGGTCACACGCCAGGCTGGCCAGGCCAGCGAGCCAGCGCTGGCAACCGTTCGCCAACTCGATGCACTGCGCCGAGCTCTGGCACACGTGGAAGCTGCTCGCGCAGCCCGCGCAACGGGCTATCCAGTCGACATCCTCTCCATCGACCTCCGCGCCGCGCTCCATGCCGTCGGAGAAGTAACCGGCGAAGCAGTCGACGAGGCGGTGCTGGATGAGATCTTCAGTCGGTTCTGTATCGGGAAGTAGTCTTCGATCACGCGAACACTTCCAGAATTTCCCGAACATGAGGAATCCCCAGGTGATGCCCCTCACCAGGGAGAAACGTTGCCGAGCAATTGGGGAGCGCAACTGCAGTCGCACGGCCAATCGCGATTGGGACGATTGTGTCAGCATCCCCATGCCAGAGATGAACGGGATTCCTGATTTCGCCGAGGGAGAAATCCGGCGCGGTGAGGAGCGAAACGGCGTCACCACGCATGCCACGGCCACCCTGGCGAAACGCCTCGCGAACATCCCGCACCGCAACATCGCGGACGAAGGGATCATCAACCACCGCCCGGTCGGACGGAGGGAGTGTGGAGAACGCAAGCCTCACCGCGAGCGGGCCATTCCAGGTCGCAACCCTCGCGGCCGTGTCGAACCCGGGGGCGAAGAGCCACGGGACGCGCAGGCCAAGCCAGCCAGTTACCTGGATCAGGGGAGTAACACCCATCGAGCCTGCCGAGAGCGCGGCCACCAACGCCACCGTGGACACGCGATCACCGAGCCATGCCGCGGAGGTCAGAGCATACGGACCACCGCCTGAGACGCCGAGCACACCGAACCGGTCGATGTTGAGTCGGTCGAGCAAATACGCGACATCAGCGACGTGCTGGTGGAGGGTTGGCGTAGACGAGCGACTGGATAGCCCGATCCCGGGCCGTTCCGGCGCAATCAGCCGGAGACCGAGCTCGCTGGCAGCAGACGCATACCATGCCGACTGCACACGCGAACCGGGCCAGCCGTGAAATGAGACAACCGGGTGGCCCCATGGCTCACCATATTCGGCATATCCGAGCAGCCGGCCGTCGGGCAGCACGACCGCTCTTCCGGTGGTTATGGCCACCGGAACGACAGACCGCGTAGCGTGGGCTCACGCTCAACGCCGCGCCCAAGGACGAGAACGCGGAAACGACCCAGGCCGCGAGGATCAAGCAAGTGCATCACGGTCTCTCTAGCTCGGACATATTCAACCGCATCGCCGGCCTCCTGCAGCCGTAGCAGCAGATCGTCTACACCAAGGCCAGCGACGAGCGCGGCCTGTGTGGTGAGGCCGAGGATGTCGCAGCCGGCGTCCGTAGCGGCGCGGGAAACGGCGGTGAAATCCACGTGCGCAGTGATGTCCTGTCGCCCGACGCGATCGAACGGATCATCACCCGCGATGTGTTGCCAATAGGTGCGCAACAGCCCGTCGGGTCTCACAAGCGGGTCGTAGAGCTCGACTGCCTCGTAGCCGTAATCGATGAGAATGGCGTACCCGCGCGTGATCTCCGCGCAGACCCTGGTTGTCCAGGCTGACGCCGCTGGGGAAACCTCCAGCCGCTGCCCCGCCATCAACGGTAGATCTATCAACGGATCCATCAACCGCACATCCGACACTGGCCCTGACTCCTCGGCGAACCAACCGTCGCGCCAACAGACGAACGCCTCCCGAATCTCCTGGTTTCCCACGACCAGCCGATGGACCGGCAGCGCGTCCAGAAGCTCATTCGCCAGAATCACGCCAATGATTGGATCGTGGCCGGCTGCCGCGACATGATCGCCAAAACCAGCCTCGGTTGCTCGCGAGAGGCCGGCCGCAACCCGGCGGTCATTCACGTCGCCCAACTCGTAGCGGATTGCTGCCAGCACGTCCGGCCGCTCCTCGCGCAAGCCGGCCAGGATTGTCAGCGCCAGCGAGCCAGACCCCGCGCCATGCTCCCGGACAACGAATGGCGTCGGCCGATCCAGCCGTTCCCAGCATTCGGCCAACTGTCGGGCCAACACCGCGCCGAACACCGGGTGCGTCTCCGGCGCGGTCAGAAAATCTCCTTCGAATCCCGGCTCGGCGTCACCGGCCGTGTAGTAGCCGTACTGCGGGTGCGTCAGGGCCTGCTCCATGAAGCGCGCGAACGTGATCTTCCCCGCCGCCTCGATATCGCTCCGCAGAAGCTCGACAAGCTCGGGTCGCGAACGGGCAACAGCGCCAGGATCAACAGCAGTCACGATGGCATCTCCTCGATCATGCCGCCAATCTTACGACGCTGGCGGAATGCAACAGGGCAGGTGGCGATAGTGCGCCACCTGCCCCATTGTCGCGTCAACGAATGATTGCCGTCGGGCCTAGCCCTCGCGGAACATCTCGTTGAAGTTATACGAGTTGATGTAGATACCGTTTGGCACGAAGCCGCGGATGTCGTGTGCGAGGATCGTCGTTGCCTTGATCTGCGCATAGAAGATGCCGGCGGGATCGTCCCACATCAGAATCTGGAGCGTCTTCCCGGTGAGGTCGACGATCTCATCGATCGACGAGGACACCTCGAGCTTATCCATCAGCGCATCGGCGTCCTTGTTCGAGTAGTAGGACGAGTTCGCGCCCTTGCTGCCAATCGACTTCGTGTGGAAGTTCGGATAGAACTGGCTCCACGGGTCGTTGTAGTCCGGCCACCAGCCGGTCGACACGAAGTGGGGCCGATCCGTGGCCGGCTTGTCGCCGTAGTTCAGGTCGAGGAGCGCCCCACGATCGACCTGCTGAATGTCGAGATTGATCCCGATCTTCTTCAGGCTCGCCTGGTAGAGCTGTGCCATCGCGGCGATCTGCGCGGAGCCTGCCGCATACATGAAGACATACGTCTCGCCATCCTTAACGCCGGCCTCGGCGAGCAGGCTCTTTGCTTTATCCAGGTCGGTCGACTGCACAGGAATCTTCGGATCGAACCCAATGACGGTGTCCGCGATCGGGCCTTGAACCTTGCCAAACCCCTTCAGCACGAACTCGATCACGTCATCGAACGGCCACGCGTAGGTCAGCGCGAGCCGCACCTTCGGGTCCGCAATCGTGACATAGTTCATCCGAATCCAGTCGCAGCGGGTGGAATCGTACGCCACGACCTGAGTCGCGGGGTTCGTCTGGAGCGCAACGACATCCTCAGCCGGGAGGGTGGTGACGCCGTGTGCCTCACCAGACTCCATAAGCTGCCGCCGGGTGGCGTCCTCAGCGACCACGCGGAAGACAAGCCGGTCGAAGAACGGGGCCTTGCTGTGGTAGCCGTCGAATCGATCGAGGACGAATCGGTCCTGCGGCGCAGCCTCGGTCACCTTGTATGGGCCAGTCCCGACCATGTTCTGGCTGAACCACTCGTGGGCGAAGGGATCAGCGTCGGTCTTGTTCGCCGCCATCGCCTTCATCGACATAACGAACGGGCCGTACTCCGATGCCATTGCGGACATGAAGAGCGGCTCGGGCTTGTTCATCGTGAACTTGACCGTGGTCGCGTCGACGACAGTGATCTGCTTGTCCGCATCGCTCACGAAGCGGCTGATGACACTGACTGGTCCGCGCGCCATGTTGAGAAGCCGATAGAAGGAGTCCTTAACCGACTGGGCGTCGCAGTCCGAGCCATCATGGAACTTGATCCCCGCGTCGATGACGAAGGTGAATTCCTTGAGATCCGCGCTCTGCTCCCAGCTCTTCGCCAGCATTGGCACGAACTCAGTCGTGCTCTCGCCATCGAACCGGATCAACATCTCGTAGGTGCCGAAGAAGAGCGAGCTGGCCGCGTTGTCATAGGCGGACTGTGGGTCCACGTCCGGCACGGCGCCGGTCAGCAGCACAACGAACTCCTTATTCGCGCTGGTGGGGCCGCTCGTGCCAGTGGTCGGGCTTGCGCCGGTTGCCGGCCCAGAGCCCGCCGATGTCGGAGATGGCGCGGTCGCGCCACTACCGCTGGTAGCTGGC
>CALMXF010000136.1 GCA_937870985.1 uncultured Chloroflexota bacterium | reverse complement strand
CGGATGCCGGCCAACGACGTTGCGCTGGAGGTGATTCGCGCGGCCGGCGGCGCCCTGGCGGTTACGAGCGCGAACCGCTCGGGTGAACCGGAGGCGCGGACGGCGGCTGCGGTGATCGAACGACTCGGAGGACGGATCGCGTTCGTGGTTGATGGTGGTCGATCCGGGGAAGCGCCTGCGTCGACTGTGGTGGATGCGTCTGAAGCCAGCATTCGAATCCTTCGCGTTGGCGCGATTAGCCCCGAGCAGATTCATTCGGCACTCGCTGAGGCAGGATTCGATCATGCGTGATGTGCGTCGGGCCAGCACAGCAGCATCGTTGCCTCCGGCTGTCTTGATGGCCGTCGCGGCAGGGTTGGTGACACTCGCGCTGGGGATCTATGCCCGGCATGCCAAGCCGTCGATTCTCGACACTCCGCTTATCGGCCACGGCACACGGTCGTTTTATCTCATCGCGCTGGTGGCGGTCGTCGGGATCGGTTGGCAGGCGCACCGGTTTTTCGATCGGCCGATTCGAGGCTACACGCCATACCCGCCATTGGCGACGGCGGGAATCCTGCCGGCCATGATCGTGTTGGCGTCCGCGCTTCTCGTCGGTCGCTACCATACCGCGCCGATCGTCGTCATGGCGGCCGTGCTGGCCGCGACCGGCGCCTATGCCGCACTGAGCATTCGTGATGTGATCGATTCGGGCGACACCGGTGATCAGCCGGTGCTGTTGATCCACGTCGGGCTGAGCCTCGTCGTTGTGTTCGTCAATGTCGCGTTGCTGCTGCAATTTCAGGCACGGTTGCTGTTTCTGGCGCCGACGATCTTCGTGGTTACGGCGCTGATGCTCCTGCAGATTCATGACGGTGTCGCGACGTATCCGGTCCGTCGCCAGGCGTACGCACTGGTTGGAGCGTTGATCGCGGCCGAGGTCGTCTGGCCATTGACATACTGGCCACCGTTGGGCTGGTGGTCCGGCGCCGTGGTTGCGAGTGTTGTAACGGGGTACGCGCTGGTGACTCGGGCGAATCTGATGCGTCGGTTGACGGGGGTTGCAGCGGCGCAGTACGCCGGTTTGACTGCGGCGCTGCTGGTGTTCGTCGTCGTGATGTCGCGCTAGCGTCAAGGACAGGACCAAGGATGAGCAGAAACGATTCGATCTACGACAAGATGGTGCTGCTTGACCGGCTGGAGGAGCTTCGCGAGGACATGAGCGAGCTTGACGTCCACAGCCTCTCTGACCTCGACCAGCGGATCGCGTCGCTCGAAGAGGATCTCGCCAGCGAATCGGACGATGAGTTCGACGATGGATCTCTTTGAGGCGAACCGGTTGGCCCAACTTCGCCAGCGAGGTCCGCTCGCAGCGCGGATGCGCCCGCGGACGCTGGATGAGTTCGTCGGCCAACAGGCAGTGCTGGGGCCGGGCAGTGTGCTTCGTCGGGCGATTGAGCGCGACCGGCTGTCGTCGATCATCCTTTGGGGGCCTCCCGGCGTCGGGAAGACAACACTGGCCCAGTTGATCGCCACTCAGACACGCGCGCACTTCATCGCGGTCTCGGCAGTGTCGTCCGGAGTTGCGGACTTGCGGGCGGCGGTGCGGGACGCAGCCAACAGGCTGGGGATGAACGGTCAGCGGACGCTGCTGTTCATTGACGAGATTCACCGGTTCAACAAGGCCCAGCAAGATGCGATCTTGCCCTATGTTGAGGATGGCACTGTCATCCTGGTCGGGGCGACGACCGAAAATCCCTCATTCGAGGTGAACGCGCCATTGCTCTCGCGATCGCGTGTCGTCGTGCTTACGTCACTGACCGACAGCGATATCCGCGAGATCGTGCGGCGAGCGCTCGCTGATCCGGTGCAGGGGCTTGGCGAGGAGGGATTGACGATCGCGGAGGATGCCCTCGATACCCTCGTGAACATGGCGAACGGGGACGCGCGCTTCGCATTGAACACGCTCGAGATGGCCAGTGTCGCGGTCGATCCACCCGCGATGGCGATCACCAGGCAGTTGGTGCTCGATGCCGCCCAGCGACGGGCTGCGATCTACGACCGCGCCGGAGAATCACATTTCGACACAATCTCGGCACTGCACAAGTCGATCCGCGACTCCGACGCTGACGCGTCGATCTACTGGCTGGCTCGGATGCTCGAGAGCGGTGAGGACGCGCTCTATCTGGCGCGGCGGCTCGTGCGAGTGGCGAGCGAAGACGTCGGACTTGCAGACCCACAGGCGCTCGTGCTGGCAATGGCGGCCCAGCAGGCGGTCCACTTCATCGGCATGCCGGAAGGAGCGCTCGCCCTGGCTGAAGTCACCGTCTACCTCGCGCTGGCGCCGAAGAGCAATTCACTGTATCGCGCGTACGGAGCTGCGCGAGAGGATGTCGCCGGGACGCGGAACGACCCGGTGCCACTCCACCTGCGTAACGCGGTGACCGGTCTGATGCGGGGTCTGGGCTACGGCAAGGGGTATGAGTACGCGCACGATCTCGCAGCCGGTGTTTCGGCACAGGGGCACTTGCCGGAGAATCTGGCAGGACGAGAATACTACCACCCGACAGATCGTGGCTTCGAGGCGCGGCTGGCGCAACGAAAGGCTAGCATCCTGTCGCTGGTCGAGGAACGACGGGAGCAGGAGCGATGAGCGCAGGCAGGCCGAGGGTTGGACGCGACAATGACGAGCTTCGACCGGTGCAGATACAGGCCAGTGTTGCGCGGCATGCTGAGGGCTCGGCATCGATCTCCTTCGGCGAAACGGTGATCTGGTGCACCGCGTCGATCGAGGATCGAGTGCCGGCTTTCCTGGAGGGCAAGCGCCAGGGGTGGGTGACCGCGGAATACGCGATGTTGCCCCGCTCGACGACAACGCGGATCTCGTGGGACCGGTCGTTGAATTCAGGACGTAGCCAGGAGATCTCGCGGCTGATCGGGCGGTCACTCCGCGCAGGGGTCGATCTGCGCCGACTGGGCGAACGAACAATCACGATCGATTGTGTCGTCCAGCAGGCAGACGGTGGGACTCGAACGGCGGCGATTACCGGTGGGTTCGTGGCGTTGGCGATGGCTTGTCGACGGCTGGTCGTGACGCGACAGCTTCAGGCGAGTCCGATCACGATGCCGATCGCGGCAGTGAGCGTCGGGATCGTCGGCGGGGACATCCGTGTGGATCTCGACTACGGCGAGGATGCTCGGGCGGCGGTCGACTGTAACGTCGTGATGAACGCTGCCGGCGAGCTGATCGAGATTCAGGGCTCAGCCGAGGGACGGCCGTTCACCCGTGCTCAAACCGATCAGATGCTGGACGTGGCCGGCGTCGCGATTCAGAAGCTGGTCGGACTCCAGCGTTCGGCGCTCGACGTAGATGGTGGCTCGACGCAGTTGGCTTGAGCGTCGGCGCGAATCGGTGTGCCGATCAGATGCGGGTGCTGATGTTCTGGAGCGCGGTGATCAGTCGAGTAGTGTCGTCTGGCCGGCCGACGCTGATACGCAGATAGCCACTCAGCACCGGGTCGCGATAGGACCGAATCATTACCCCGCGGTCAGCAAGCCGCAGATGGATGTCGTGCGCGTCGCCCCGAGTGACGCGACACAGCAGGAAGTTGGCCTGGCTTGGGCACGGCGCTAGCAGGTCTTGCCGACGCAGTTGGCGGATCAATCGTCCTCGTTCGGCGCGGATACGTTCGATCGTTGTGTAGAGGTAGTCGACATCATCGAGCGACACCTCAGCGGCGATGAGCGCGGCGATATTGACGTTGTGCTGCAGCCGCACCTTCCAGATCTGCTCGCTGATGTGCCGCGGCAAGACGCCATAGCCGAACCTTAACCCGGCCAACCCGGCCCATGTCGAGAAGGTCCTCAGGACAATCAGATTGTCGAACTCGCCGGTCAACGGCATGATCGTCTTGCCGCAAAACTCGAAGTACGCTTCATCAACGACGACGAGCGCGCCGGTGTGGAGAAGCCGGACGATCTGCTGCGTCGTAGCGAGATTGCCGGTCGGGTTATTCGGATTCGCGATCACGATCAGGCTGGTCCGGTCGGACACTGCGGCCAGTATCGCATCGATATCGAGGTCGAACGATTCTGTCCGCGGAACCTGGACGATATGCCCGCCGAAAAGCTCGACTCGAGCGCGATACAGGCCATACGTCGGCTCTGGCACGATTACCTCGCCGCCGACCTCCAGCGTCGTCAGCAGGATCATGTCGAGCAGCTCATCCGACCCGTTGCTGAGGATGATATTGTCGGCGGAGACACCTGCGTAGGTCGCGACTCGTTCGCGAGTGCGGCGGGCCTGCGCGTCGGGGTAGACATTGTAGCGATCAAATTCCGCGAGCGCCTCTTGTACTCGTAATGAGCAGCCGTACGGGTTCTCGTTCGCATCAAGCTTGACGATGTGATCGAGCGGCATCCCGAGCCGTTTGGCGAGGTCCTGAGGTGATTCGATCGGTTCGTAGGGGCTGAGGCTCCTGATCCCTGGGCGGATGTGAGAGCGCTGGGCGGGTGGCACGGTCATAGCGGTGAAGACATCCCCTCTCTGCTGGACTGCGCCGAAGCGTACCCCCGATCGGCGGCCATGGGCAACATGGCGACGGCGGTTTCCTATACTTGGCGATCAGACGAATCGCGCGTCAGGTGATCGGGATCAGTTCTTGGCTCAATTTCGCCGTATCATCGCGTTTCTTGTCGTGGTCATGTTGTTTGCTCCGACCGCTACGGTCGGGCAGACTGTCGCTGCTGTCTCGCCCGCCGAGCCGGTCCGGCCAGCGCTGGTCGCGGACGCTGGGCTTACGGCGGCCGGCGCGATTGCAGTCGACCTGACGACGGGGATCGAGCTCTACGCCCACAACGCGGATGTCAGCCTCCCCCCGGCCAGCACGGCGAAGATCGTGACGGCAGCCGTCGTCAGCGCGATTCTGCCGACGGATACGCAGGTGACGATCCAGAGCAGCGATCTGCTCGATCCGACAGTCTATTCGACCGCCGGCCTGATGGAGGGGGATATCGTGTCCGTTCATGACCTCCTCTTCGGGCTTCTGCTTCCCTCGGGAGGGGACGCCGCGCTGGCACTGGCTCGGGCAGGAGGACTGAAGCTCGATCCAGCATCAGCAGATCCGGTCGGCAGGTTTGTCTCGGAGATGAACGCATTCGCGCAGTCGCACGGCATGACGCACTCCCATTTCTCAAATCCGGTCGGAATGGATGACCCCGTCAACAACTACGCATCGGCCCGGGATCTCGTCAGAGCGACCGAGGTGGTGTTGGGTGATCGATTGCTGCCACGGATTGTCGCGTCGGAATCGGCGACACTCGTCGCGGGCGGGCCGAATGCGCGTTCGTGGGAGGTTCACAGCTCCAATCAGCTCATCGGGCGTGACGACGTGTTTGGTGTCAAAACGGGCACCGAGGAGGTGGCCGGCCAGTGTCTGGTCGCGGGCTTTTGGCGGGGCGACAACCGGATCATCACTGTCGTTCTCGGCAGTAGCGACCGCTATGCTGACACCCTGCAACTGATGAGCACCATCGACGCGAACTACCATTGGGCTGCCATCGGGCAAGGCACGAGCTCGGCAGGCGCCAGCGCAGCACTGGCCTCCGAGGGATTGCGGTTCATGATCCGGCGGACTGTGTTGATGACCGCCAGCCAGTTCGACGGATTGACCTGGGAGCTGGAGCGCGACACAGATCCAGCAACGCCCTGGCTGGGGATCGTCGAATTCACAACCAATGGTCGGGTTGTTGCGCGGCTCCCCGTATACTCGGTGGGTGGCGCCGCAACGGTGTCCCAGATAGGACGGGCGGCCTGATCGTCGCCGGGAGGATTGGTAATTGATGGAACGGCTGCAGCGCGTTCTGGCCGCAGCGGGCGTCGCGTCGCGCCGTCGGGCCGAAGAGATGATTGTTGCCGGGCGCGTGCGAGTCGACGGCAAGGTGGTTACCGAGCTCGGGACTCAGGTCGACCCATCGGCCCAGAAGATCGAGGTGGACGGGATGATTATCCCGAGTCCACGCCTGCGCTACATTCTGCTCAACAAGCCCAAGGGTTACATCACCACGACGGACGATGAACGCGGGCGACACACGGTGATGGATCTCGTCCAGGTTGGGGAGCGAGTCGTGCCTGTCGGGCGGTTGGACCGGCAGACCGAGGGTCTGTTGTTGCTAACGAACGACGGGCTCGTGGCGCATCGCGTCATGCATCCGAGCTTCGAGATCGACAAGGAATACGAGGCGCAGCTGGATGGACACCCGCCACCGGCAGTGCTCGATCGCTTGCGACGAGGAATACTTGTCGATGGTGAGCGCGCGCAACCGGAGTCGGTCCGCCCGATCAAGAACGTCGAGGATGGGACCGTTGTCCGGATCGTCCTTCACGAAGGGCGCAACCGGATTGTCCGACGCATGTTCGAGGAGGTCGGCTATCCAGTTCTCCAGCTCGTGCGCACCCGGATCGGTCCACTTCAGCTCGGCGACATTCCGCGCGGCTATTGGCGTGATCTTCGCGAGGGTGAACTGATCCAGCTTCGCGAGGCGCTTCGTATCACCGATGAGGACATGGACGCTCAGCGGCACGATCCGCGGCGGAAGCGGCCCGAGTCGCGAGGCGAACCACCGCCCTCGGGTCGACCTTCGGTCG
>CALMXF010000135.1 GCA_937870985.1 uncultured Chloroflexota bacterium | reverse complement strand
TTCCTCTGTCATCCGACGCCCAGAGGGCACCCGGCAGTGAAGGATCCGTTTCCCCTCGTCTGTACGCCCAGTAGCGGGGAGGACGGATGTTTCGCTCCGCTCAACATGACAGAACCGGGGAACCCGCCAGAACGACAGGATCACTGCGGTCGACTACTGAGGCCGCGGTGAAGGATTCGCATGTCTTGTGTATTGACGCAAGACATGCATCCAGACATCAGGCGACTGCGACTATTCGTCGCCAGCAATCTCCGTGTCGCTGAACCCCAGCTCGCGCAGAACCTCGGCGGTGTGCTGGCCGTGGAGGGGCGGCGGGGTGCGCAGGCTTGCATCGGATTCAGAGAGGCGATAGGGAAAGCCGGTAACCGAGATCTCGCCGAGCGTCGGGTGGTCGATCCGGCGTTCCATCCCGGCGTGCTGGACCTGCGGGTCGGCGAAGACCTCCGGCACGGTGTAGATCGGGCCAGACGGCACTGCGGCTGCGTCGAGCGTGGCGACGATCTCGTCGGTCGTTTGCGAGGCGAAGCGCGCCGTGATGATCTCGCGAAGCGCGGGCAGGTTGGTGATCCGGCCGGCGTTGTCGACAAAGCGCGGGTCGGCGGCTGTGTCGGCCATGCCCATCGCGTCGGTAAAGCGCTTCCAGAGCCCGTCGTTGCCGACGGCGATGTTGACGAAGCCGTCGCTAGTCGGGAACGTCTCGTAGGGCGCGACGATCGGGTGCGCGTTCCAGGTGCTCGGCGGTGTCTCCCTGGTCGCGAAGTAGATGGCCGCCTGGTAGGAGAGCAGAGCAATCTGACCTCCGAGCATCGAAGTGTCGATGATCTGGCCCTTGCCGGTCTGGCTACGGTGATAGAGCGCCGAGGCGATCGCATAGCTGGCGAACATGCCGCTGGCAATATCGGCGATCGGCACACCGAACTTGGTCGGCTGCCCCGGCGGGCCGGTGACGCTCATCATGCCGCTCATGCCCTGGACGATGAGGTCGTAGGCCGTCCGCGCGCTGGATGGGCCGGTCTGTCCGAAGCCCGAGATCGAGCAGAAGATCATCTCCGGCCGGCGCGCGAGAACTGTCTCGGCCCCGAAGCCGAGCCGGGCGATCGTGCCGGGCGAGAAGTTCTCGACGAGCACATCGGCGCGATCGATCAGTCGCCAGAGCGCCTCCTTACCGAGGTCGCTTTTCAGATCGAGCACGATCGAGCGCTTGTTGCGATTGACCGAGAGATAGTAGGCGGACTCACGCGCGCCGTCTGGCCCGTCCACCCAGGGCGGCCCCCAGGCGCGAGTGTCGTCGCCCTTGCCCGGCGCTTCGATCTTGACAACGTCGGCGCCCATGTCGGCCAGCATCATCGAGCAGTACGGCCCCGACATCACCCGCGTCAGGTCGACAACCCGTATCCCCGCCAACGGACCCGTATTCTCCACGATCCCTCCCCTGCCACCGGGGCGACCACGAGGTTCGCCCCCAACACTCCCATGTGTCCTGGGCGCCGATCAGCCGATCGCCTCCCAGACGATCTTCGACAGGTCGCCGAGCGCCTGGATCCCGGCCTTCTCGCTTCCCAGCCGCTTTGAGAAGAGCGCGATGGTATACGGGCCGGCCGGCGCGTAGACGATCCCCGCGTCGTTGCGAACGCCTTTCAGCGAGCCGGTCTTGTGGGCGATGTCGGTGTTCTCTGGCACACCGGCCGGAATGCGATCGTTGAACTTCTGACGCTTCATAATGTCAAGCATGCTCACACGGGCGCCCGCGCTGAGGCCAACGCCCTGTTCGATCGCTTCGCAGAGCCGCGCCATCTCGCGTGGTGTCGTCAGGTCGTTTCCGCTGCCGTCGACATCCGACCAGGACGCGCCGTCGTAGTTGAATTCCTCTTTGCGCATACGCTCGATCGACATCTCGTAGGTGTGCTCGGGATTGTCGGGATCCATCCCGACGTAGTCGTACAGCAACGCCTTCGTCGACATCGGCACCCGGGTGCGATTGAGCTCAAGTGCGTCCATCGCGGCGTGGATACGGTCGGCGCCAACGATCGCATAGAGCATGTCAGTTGCCTGGTTGTCGGAGAGGACGATCATCAGCACCGCGATATCGCGGATGGTCGGCTCGATCCCGATGTCAAGATCCTGGAGCACACCCGAACCCGGCACGAGGTGCTCCTTCTCGACGCGGATGCGCTGGGCGAGATCCACCTCGCCACGGTCGTGCATCTGATACAGCGCGTACAGCAGCGGCACCTTGAAGGTGCTGGCAGTCGGGAACGACTCGTCCATATTGATGCCGATTGCCTCGTCCGGCTTGCCAACCGGCCAGGCCGCCACGCCGAACTGCCCCTCGACATCAGCCACGCGGTCCCCAAGCAGCGCAGTGACGTGTTCCAGCTTCTCGTTCATCCTCACTCCTTCGAAATGTCACTATCACGGGCAACCGGATACCCGCACACGACCGCGCCTCACCGTGTCCGGCGCATGGCAGCCGTTGGCTCACATGGTAACCCAGGCAGTGGGCATGCCCGAGGAATCGGCGTCATAACAGCCAGACTCGCGTCTCGGTCGACACAGGCAGCGTTGGATTTCAGGCTTGCCCGGCGCCATCGCCGGTCACCTGTGCCGATGCTCTATAATGCAGGCAGGTGGTCGGCCTCGGATACGCCGAAGACAGGACACCGGAGCGCCGGACAACCGGCGCGAGCGGCCACGGTGGCCGCGATGCCCCGACACGGGGGTGAATCAGGCGGACGGATGCGCACATGAGTCGTCAACAGCGACGATCGCGCGTGGAGTCCGCGTCCATGACCGGGGACACTCGCGAGAGCGAGTGGTTCGGCTCGTCGGAAGAAGGCGAGTCTTACCCATGTGGTTGTTCGATGCTATCGCGGATTCGTCTGCAACCTCGAAATCTTCAGGCATTCGCGACAATGCGCTGTTCGCTCGGATACGCGCTGCGTACCGACGAAGATGTCACGAAATGTCTGGAGGTCGAAGGACCGGGCGAATGCTGGAAGACGGCGCACAATTGGCGGGTCGCGCCGGCCGAGCCACCACAGATGGCCGAGCAGACCCGACGACAGATCACCGCGATCACGGATAACGGCGAGCCAGAGGAGGCGATGACGTCCCCGCCGGCCGAGACGGCCTCTCAACCGTCAATGGTCATCGAGGTAGTCGAAGTGGTTCAGGTGACACAGGTCCGCATCACGGGCACTGTTGACGGGAACGACTGATCCGCCTCTGTAACTACCACGGACGCGACACCAACGCGATCGATACCAGGCAAGGCCGGCGGGATCACACCGCCGGCCTTGGCACTTTCCGCGCGTCCTGGCATAAGATGCTCCTGCGTCCGGCGCTGGCCGGATGTCAACGACGCAAACGCTCACCACCAAGGGAGACGGCATGCCAGCTCGAACGACTGCCCAACCACCAGCGACACAGATTGCCTTTGCCACGACCGTCGCCGCCGAGTCCGCGCCCGATGCCCTCGTCCTGACTGTGCCTCCCGGCGCAGATGGGGATGCCGCCTGGCAGGGGCCGCTTGCTGAGGTCGATGCCGCGCTGGGGGGCGCGTTGCGCAACGCCCTTCGCGACGCGCGCTTCGATGGCAAGGTCGGATCGACCCTGGCGCTTTCGACGCTCGGGCAACTACCGGCCCGCCGGATCGTCGCGACCGGCCTGCCCGAATCTGGCGCCAGCACAACCGACATTCGCCGGGCATACGGCGCGGCGTTGACAGCGGCCCGCAAGGCCGGCGCGAAAACAGTGGCCAGCCCGGCCCCCGGCAGCGATGCGGCAAGCTATCGAGCAGCCGTGGAAGGCCTCCTGCTGGCCGGCTACGACTTCCGCGGCTATAAGGCCAGCCGCGCTGACGACGAGGGCCTGACCTCATGGACGTTCCTCGCCGCTGAGACGGACTCTGCCCGCAAGGGTGTCGCCGACGGGTTCACAATGGCGTCGGGCATTTACCTGGCGCGCGATCTCGTCGCGGAGCCGGGCCAGGCCATCTACCCGGAGACACTCGCAGCCGTCGCCCGACAGATGGCGACTGACAACGAGCTGGACTATCGCGAATATGACGAGAAGCAGCTCGTTGAGATGGGCGCGACGGCCATCTACGACGTCGGCAAGGGCAGCGCCCATCTGCCACGGATGCTGCATCTGACATACAAGCCGGCCGGCGAGTCGAAAGGCACGATCGCTTTCGTCGGCAAGGGGATCACATTCGACACAGGCGGCTATAACCTGAAGCCGACCGGCGCGATCGAGACGATGAAGACCGACATGGCCGGCGCGGCGGCGGTGATCGGCGCGATGCGCGCGATTGCCGGGCTGGATCTGCCATTTACCGTCTATGGCATCGTCGCCAGCGCCGAGAATATGGCTTCCGGCACGGCATTCCGCCCCGGTGATGTCCTCTCGACGATGAACGGTAAGACGATCGAGATTACCTCGACCGACGCCGAAGGCCGGCTGGTGCTCGCCGACGCGCTGGTCTATGCCGCCCGCGAGGGCGCCGACGAAATGATCGACCTGGCGACCCTCACTGGCGCGAAGATGATCGCGCTCGGATCCGAGCCAGTCGCGGTCTTCGCCAACGACGACGACCTCGCCCGACGGATCGTCGCGGCAGGAACAGAGGCCGGCGACCTGTTCTGGCATATGCCACTCTGGGATGCGCTGAAGCCACAGATCAAGAGCGACATCGCCGACATGAAGAACACCGGCGGCCGCGCTGGCGGCGCAATCACCGCCGCGTTGCTGCTGGCCGAGTTCACCGAGGGCAAGCCCTGGGCGCACCTCGACATCGCTGGCGCTTGCTGGGCCGACACCGCGCGTGACGACACGCCGAAGGGGCCGACCGGCATCGGCGTCCGCGCGCTGGTGAACTACCTCGAAGCCAAAGCCGCCGAATAACCGACGGCTGACCGCGCGACGCCCCTGCTCCCGGGAGCAGGGGCGTCTTCGTTCCAACGACCCGGCATCAACCGCCCAGCAATGCCACCTTGCGGTCGGCGAGCTCGGCGAAGACGTCGAGCAGCCAGGGAATCATCTCATCCGAGATGCCGGCTTCGCCAATGAAGTCGGCCAGCATCAATGCCTGAGTAGCGGCGTCGAACGATGTCGCAGCCCAGACAAACTCCGCAATCGAGGCAGCTGACTGGAACTCCGCCTCGCTGCGGGCGGTGAGCAGCAGCGGCGCGGCGAACTCGAAGAACAGCTCGCTGGCCGGATCGATCTCCACCGGCGTCGATGAATCGTCCGCCAGTTGGCGAACGGCAACATGCGCCTGGTCGACCGACTCCCGCGCGTTGCGCAAGCGCCGGTTAGTATGACGGTGTTGCTTCGAGGTCAACCTGTCGCAGCCCTCCTATCGGCGCCGGGAAGCCGTAGCCGACGAGATGGTCGATGACCGACTGGATCACATCATCCGGCGTCGACGCGCCGGCGGTGATGCCGACAGCGTCCTTGCCCTCCAGCCAGCCAGCGTCGATATCCGACGCGCGCTCGATGTGGTAGCTCGGCACGCCCATCAGGTTGCCAACTTCGGCCAGCCGCGCTGTATTGGACGACTTCTTGCCGCCGATCGCCAGGATGACATCCGCCTCGCGGGCGAGCTGCTTCAGCGCGTTCTGACGCTCGAATGTCGGCTCGCAGATCGTGTTGGTGATACGGACCTCGCCACCCTCCGGCGACACGAGCGCCGTCAGATCGGCGACGAAGCGCAGCAGCTCGTCGGTGTTCTTGGTCGTCTGCGAGACGATCGCGACCTTACGTGGCGGCGTCACCGCGCCTTCCTTGCGCGAGCCGCGCGGCGCGTTCCACGGCAGGTCGGCGATCTTCTTGGCCGGGTACACCCGCGTCGTGCCGGACCAGGACATGATCCCCTTGACCTCCGGGTGAAAGTAATCGCCATAGACGACGATGGTGTAGCCCTGCTTGGCCAGCTTCTGGGCCATGCGCTGGACTTTGGTCACCAACGGGCAGGTCGTGTCGATCAGCTCCAGCCCGTAGCGCTCGGCCTCGGCGGCGCGCTCAGGGCCGGCCCCGTGGGCAGTGATTGCCACGCGCGTATAGCCACGCTGGGCCGCTTCTTCAATAGTCCCGGCAGTGTCGACACCCTTGGAGCGCAAGCGCTCGACAACTTGCGGGTTATGGATCACGTCGCCGATGGTCGCCACCGGGTTGGCAACATCGCCGGCATCCTGGATGATCTCCAGTGCGCGGCGAACGCCCCAGCAGTAGCCCATCTCGTTTGCCAATATGATTCGTCGATCGCCCATGAGCGTCGCATTCCCCTTCCGGACCAGTCATCCCTTGCCCGCTGCGGCATGTCAAGCTGCGGCCGGCAGGCTGAGTATACGAGGTCGGGACACGGGATGGGTGACGAGTGGCGCGAGATTCGCGGCGTCGGAGGCATGGTAGAATCCGGGTCGCGAACGCTCACGGCGTCGTAGCCAAGTGGCAAGGCAGGAGTCTGCAAAACTCTGATCGGCGGTTCGAATCCGCCCGACGCCTCCCGGTTGTATCGCAGCGTCCGAGGACGGCGTCCGCTTTCGCGGGCGTCGTCGTGCTTCTGGTGGCAGATCGGAAGAGCACACGTCTGAACTCCAGTCACCAGATCATCTCGT
>CALMXF010000134.1 GCA_937870985.1 uncultured Chloroflexota bacterium | reverse complement strand
CGCCTGTCACCCGACGACGGCATGGCGTTGCTTCGCCGGTTGGCCGGCGAGGCCTGATCGCGAGCAGGACGATGGCAACCGACGCCACGATGCCGCGCGCCGCCGCGCCAGCCCGCCTGCCGGTGTTCGCCTTCCTCGGCGGCAACGCCATATCGCTGATCGGCAGCATGCTGACCTGGGTTGCGCTCCCCTGGTTCGTCCTGGAGACGACCGGCAGTGCTGGAAAGATGGGGATTACAGCCTTCGTCATCGGCCTCCCCGGCTTTCTGATGGGCGTCTTCGGTGGCGCGCTCGTCGACCGCGTCGGCTATCGGCGCGTCAGCATCGCGGCCGATCTCGTCAGCGGCGTCTCGATCGTGCTCATCCCGATCCTGCATCACACCGTCGGCCTGGCATTCTGGGAGCTGCTTGTGCTGGTGTTCTTCGCCGAGCTACTGGCGATTCCTGGCCTGACTGCGCGACGCTCGATGATACCGGAGCTCGCAGGCCTTGCCCGCTCCCGCCTCGAGCCGGTCAACGCTGCCTTCGAGGGCACGCAGTTTGCCGCATTGCTCGTTGCGCCTCCGGTCGCAGGTCTGTTGATCGCGTTCATGGGCGCGGACAATGTCCTGATGATCGACTCGCTGACCTTCGTCGTGTCGGCGCTCGCTGTCGCGCTGGCGGTTCCTGCGCGATTGTTCCCGCCGCGACCCAGCGTCACGACGCGATACGCCGAGGATCTGAAGGCTGGCCTGCGCTTCCTGCGCAACGACGACGTGCTGCTGACGCTGGCGGCCGGCCTGGCTATCTCCAACCTGGTTAACAGTCCGCTCACCTCCGTCGTCCTGCCGGTATTCGTCAAGCAAACCTGGAATGACGCCACTCGCCTGGGACTGCTGGCCGGGGCATTCGGCCTTGGCGCTCTGATCGGCGCGGCACTCTATGGCACGTTCGGATATCGACTCCCGCGCCGGCCGGTCTGGATCGCCGGATACATGTTCTCGACGATAGTGGTCTGGGTTCTGCTCTTCTCGGCGAACCTGTCGATCATTATGGCCGGAGCTGTCGTTGGCGCCATGGCCGCCGGACCACTCAACCCGCTGTTGGTGACGGTCCGCCACGAGCGTATCCCCCAGGAGCTCCGGGGTCGTGTGTTTAGCACCTTCTCGGCGATCTCACAGGTTGCAGCACCGATGGGCATGCTGGCGGCCGGGTTCGCTATCGAGCGCTTCGGCTTGCGCGGCACGATCGCCGGCATCGCGGTGGCCTCCCAACTCCTCGCAATCGGAATGCTGTTTCTCCCGACGCTGAACCGCCTCGATGAGTCGCGCCTCCACGAAGACGCGGTCGCGCCATGAACACGCACCTTCACGTGCGCCCTGATAGTGTCCGTAGACAAGGAGACGACATGATCTTCACTCACTCGCGTCAACAGAACGAGCAATTCACGCGCCGCACGATCCCGGTCGGGCTCGCCAGCCGGGTCGAAGCCCGGGTCGAGATGAATGTCGGGACTCTGCGAGTAGCCGGCGGCGCCGACGCGCTGGCTGACGGAGCATTTCGCTACGCGCCGGATCTCGAGCCTGTCATTGATTACGACGAGGCGGAGGGTGTCGGTCGCCTCGCTATTCGCCAGCCTCGTCCGATTCGTATGTCGGGCGGTTCTGGTCGTAACGAGTGGGATATCGCGCTATCCGATACGACGCCGCTGGATCTGATGATCGTTCAGGCGACAGGCGATGGGCGATTCGATCTCTCATCCGTCATGCTCCAGTCGTTGGCGCTCGATCGCGCGACTGGCTCGACGTCCCTCAGACTGGCTGGTGATCATCGCGATCTGCGCCGTGCGCGGGTCGAATCGGCTACCGGCAGCCTTGCCCTCAACTTCACGGGCCGATACGCGGCACTGACATCACTCGAAGTCAGCAGCGGGGCCGGCAGGTTGAAGGCCGACTTGCGTGGGTTGTGGGGATGTGATGTTACCGTCCGGCTGCATGTTGCGACCGGCTCGATCGATGTCCGATTGCCGGACGGGATCGGCATCGAGCTCCACGGCTCAACCGGACTGGGTCGCGTCGCTGTATCGGGTCTGGCTGCCGGCCGTGGCGGCTGGCGTCGCGATGCGCCTGCCGGTGCTCCGGTGATGCGGCTCGATGTCTCGACCGCGGTCGGGTCGATCGTGATCGAGGCCAACCCGTGATGATGCGTTATCCGATGTGCGGAAATCTCCGGGCTGACGCAGGAGCCGCGAGAGGATTCGAGGGTAGCCACAATGGCACAGAATGACGAGACCACTACCGGCGATGTTCCCGGCGCGCTCGAGGGAGTCAGCCGCATACGGCTGGATTGCGAGCAAACCGATCTGTCGATTGTCGCCGACCCGGCTATGGTTGGTCAGGTGTTCCTGTCGGCAGACGGAGGCGGCAACGGAATCTCGCTGATTCGCGAGGCGGATGAGATCGTCGTCTATCAAAAGGGTCGGCGCTCGGGCGGCCGGCCGCCGACATTGACCGTCCCTGCCTCGGGATGCCCGCCGATCTCGGGGAGCGTCGAGCGAGGCGAACTCTACCTGAGTGGGCTGAACGGAAGCGTCGATCTCAAGCATGGCCAGGGCGACACGCGTGTCGACGGCGGAACCGGCTCGCTGGAGTACAGCGTCGGCAAGGGAGACGTGCGCCTGTCCAATCGCAGTGGCAGTGTCGCGATCAACGCTGGCGCGGGCGATATCCACGCCAGCACGATGATCGGCGAACTGGTGGTGTCTGTCGGCAAGGGAGACGTCCACTGTGAGACTGTCGGCGGCAGCCTGACGGTCAAGCTCGGCAGTGGTGATTTCGCGGTCTCTGACTCGGCCGGTAGTCTGACGATCAAGAGCGGTAGCGGTGATGTCGCGGTAACGCGTCCACGCCACCAGACCGTCGTCGCCAAGATCGGCAGTGGCGACGTGATCATCCACAACGGCAGTCTTGTCGGTATGGCGGTTGAGGTCGGGCGTGGCGACATCATATCGAGCGCCGAGCTGCTCTTGCCGGGCCATGCGGAGTGGAGCCCGGGGGGAGGTGACCAGAGCCTCGTCTCGCGCATCCTGCGCTCGAAGGGCGTGGCGTTCTCGGCCACCGACAAAGGGCTCCGGATCTCGAGACCCGGCTTCGAGATGGAAGCGGGAGACGCTGGCCTGCGCATCATGAAAGGCGGGATGTCGTTCGTCGCGGGAGATAGTGGTGTGCATTTCAGCAACGACGAGGCGGCGAGTGTCACTTCCTTCTCGGCTGAGACCGGCTCCGGCGATATCTCGTTCGACCTTCCGGGGGGTGTGCCGGTCCGCGTCGAGGCGCTGATCGCTGGCGGCGAGATTCACTCCGATATCCCACTCGTCAGCGTCGCTCGCCCCGGCCCACGCGGAGCCACCCAACGCTATGTCGGCGTCTCTGATCCGTCGGCGACCGAGCGAATCGATCTGCGGCTCAAGGCGGAGCGTGGTGATATCCGCGTCCGTCTGCCTCGGAACGCGCGGAGCAGCGTTTCGCCGCCCCGCGTCCCGGAACCGCCAGTCCCGCCGACCCCACCAGTTTCGCCAGACCTGCCCGATCTG
>CALMXF010000133.1 GCA_937870985.1 uncultured Chloroflexota bacterium | reverse complement strand
GGCTTTGTCCTTGCCGGTGGCGACTGCCTGGCCGGCGGCGGCTGTGGCGCTGGCGGCCATCTCCTTGCTCGTCGCGACAGCGTGGCTGGCTGCGTCGGCGGCCTTTTCCTTACCAGTGACCATCGCCTGGCTGGCGGCGGCGGTGAAGCCGGCTGACTTCTCCTTGCTCGTCGCGACAGCGTGGCTGGCTGATTCGGCGACCTTCTCCCGAACCGGCGTCAGGTTGCTGGTTGTATCCTTCAGCTTCTCGCGTGTCTGGGCGCCAGACATCGGTGTCAGCGCCAGCGCGGCAAGCGCGCCGGAGA
This sequence comes from uncultured Chloroflexota bacterium, assembly GCA_937870985.1. Lineage (GTDB taxonomy): Bacteria > Chloroflexota > Chloroflexia > Thermomicrobiales > CFX8 > JAMLIA01. The sequence continues at coordinate 1,601 of CALMXF010000133.1, read as the reverse complement.
TTGCGCCGACGATGACGCCGGCCAGGAACGCCAGATCATGGCGACTTTCTTCTCGTTTGATCATCTCGTGAACCCTTTCTCTGTTCGCGCTGCGCCGCGCGAGTGCGATAACAGAAGAGAATATCAGGAATCGCGCCGTATAGCATTGCGGCAAGCAGTCTGCAAAGGCACGATGCTATCATCGGGATGTTGGACAGGTCTTGTCCAGCTCCCATGGGGAAGGAGACGCCACCGCGTGAATATCCACGAATATCAGGCGGCAGAACTATTGGCCGGCTATGGCATCCCGGTCAACGCGGGCGAGGTTGTGACAACGGCAGACGCAGCCAGCGCCGCGGCCGAGCGGCTGGTCGGGCCGGCCGGGACGGTTGCGATCAAGGCGCAGGTCCATACTGGCGGCCGGGGCAAGGCCGGGGGGATCAAGCTGGCGTCGTCGCCGGCCGAGGCTAGCGAGCGGGCCGGCCAGATCCTCGGGATGGATATCCGCGGCCACATCGTCAACAGGGTCTACGTTGTTCCGGCCGTCGGGATCGAGCGCGAATACTATCTGGGTATCATCCTCGACCGCGGCGCGCGGGGCATCACCCTGATGGCCAGCGCCGAGGGGGGTGTCGACATCGAGGAGGTCGCTCGCGACACGCCGGAGAAGATCGTCCGGATGACGGCAGATCGCCAGATGGGCCTGCTGGACTACCAGGCGCGGCAGGTGGCGTTCGACCTCGGCATCGAGCCGGACCTCGTCAACGGGTTCGCGAAGATCGCCAAGCAGCTCTACGCCGCGTTCATCGGCGCGGACGCCTCGCTGGCCGAGATCAACCCGCTGATCCTGACCAGGGATCGGCAGTGGATGGCGCTCGACTCGAAGGTGACGATCGACGACAACGCCCTGCCGCGGCATCCCGACTTCGAGGAGCTGCGCGACATGGCCGAGGAGAACGAGACCGAGCTGCGAGCCAAGGCGCATGGCATCTCCTTCGTCAAGCTGGACGGCGACATCGGCTGCGTTGTCAACGGCGCTGGCCTGGCGATGGCGACGATGGACGCCGTCAAGCTCTACGGCGGCGAGCCGGCCAACTTCCTCGACGTCGGCGGCGGGGCCAGCGCGGCGCAGGTTCAGCTGGCGCTGGAGATGATCCTGGCCGACCCGAACGTGAAGGCGATCCTGTTCAACATCTTCGGCGGCATCACCCGCGGCGATCTCGTGGCGCAGGGGATCGTCGAGGCGATGCACACCGTCGGCGTCAACGTGCCGATGGTCATCCGGCTGGTTGGCACGAACCAGGCAGAGGGCCGACAGATCCTGGCCGACGCCGGCCTGAGCAGCTACGAGACGATGGCCGAGGCGGCCCAGCAGGCGGTGGCAGCCGCGCAACAGGAGAACAGATGAGTATCTTAGTCGGCAACAACACGCGGCTGCTGGTCCAGGGCATCACCGGGCGCGAGGCCACCTTCCACACCACCCAGATGGTCGAGTACGGCACGCCAGTGGTGGCCGGCGTCACACCCGGGCGGGGCGGCGGGCAGATCAGCGGCGTCCCGGTGTTCGACGCCGCGGCCAAGGCCGTGGCAGCGACCGGCGCCAACACGTCGATCATCTTCGT
>CALMXF010000132.1 GCA_937870985.1 uncultured Chloroflexota bacterium | reverse complement strand
AGTTCCGCGTAGGGGCGGGCGCGGAACGATCGGTCGGCTCATGAACACCGGAGAGCGCCCGCCGGCCGTGGGGCAAGCCGCATAGCGACTCGCCGCGGCAACGCCCGGCCAGAACCCCAACGTGGGAGAGCGTTCCAACGTCGGATGTGTCGGACGTGGTCGCGTGGCGCCCTTCCCTACGCGGGATCGACCCCGCGTCCCGACATCATCGCCCGCAACCGTGCTTCAACCGCCGGCCACTCATGATCGAGGATGCGGAACCAGGCGGTGTCGCGGTTGCGGTCCTTGACGATGAAGTGCGCCTGCTGGATGCCCTCGAAGGTGAAGCCCATCCGCTCGGCCGTGTGGCGCGAGCGAGCATTGAGCGCGTCGCACTTCCACTCTACCCGTCGGTAGCCGAGGCCGAAGGCGTGCCGCAGCATCAGGTACGTCGCCTCGCGGTTCGCGCCGGTGCCCTGGACGAGCGGGGTGTACCAGATGTTGCCGAGCTCGATCTTCAGATGCTCGGGGAAGTTGCTCATGAAGGTGACGACGCCGACTGGCTGGCCGGTTGCGACGTCCTCGACACAGAGCGGCAGCAGATTGGGCGTCTCGGCGAGTCCGCGCAGATACCCGCCCAGCCCGGCGGCGTCGACGAATGGGCCGGCCGGCATGTAGCGCCAGATCTCGGCGTCGGCGTCGTAGGCCCCGACGCGGCGCTCCCCGAGCGTCGCCGGCTCACCGTTTGAGACGGCGTGCAGCGGCGCGACGTCATGCTCCAGATCGAGTGGCCGTAGCCGCACCCGCTTGCCCTCCAACGTCACCGGGTCGGGCTTGGCCGGCAGCCGCGCTCGTCGCGCGAGCACATCGTCGGAGAGGGGAATGCCAAAGGGTCGCTCGTCGCTCATGTTGTCTCCTTCATCGTCGCTGGTCGTCAAATGATTGCAGAAACAAGATGGTAGGCACAGATAGCTTCCAGCAATAGACGGGGGTCTGCGTTGGCGTGCTATGCTGCGCGTCACAAGTGACAAGGTTTGAGCATCAGGGAGTTGGAGGCGCGTGTGCGGGTGACCAGTAGATGGCTGTCCATGTGGGCCTTCATCCTCCTCGGCGCGATGCTGCTGGCCGGCTGCGGCGGCACGCAACCCAGCGCCTTGATTGACGCTCAGGCAACGGTTGCCCCACCGGCGGTGAATCCGACCCAACCGCCCGCCGTCGTCGCCACGTCTCAGCCAACCCAGCGACCGGCGCCGACAGCAACGGCTAGCCCCACCGCATTGCCCCCGACCGTCACGCCCACTACGCAACTTCCGACAATGACGCCGACGTCCGAGCCGCCGACTCCAACCCCTGACCCCTGCCCCGGCGCGATCCCCTGGAACCAGGCAATCGACCACGCCGGCCAGGAGATCACCGTGATCGGCCAGGTTATGGATGCCACCTGGGCCAGCTCGAGTCGCGGCAAGCCCACCTTTCTCAATCTGGGCGCTGCCTACCCCGACCCCGGCCGCTTCACGGTGCTGATGTGGATCGACGCGCGCTACCGCTTCGACGCGCCGCCGGAGGAGCTGTTTATGGGTAAGACCGTTTGCGTCACTGGCACAATCCAGATCTATCGCGACGGGGCCGAGATGGAGGTCGAGTTCCCCGGGCAGATCATCGTGCCGTAGAGAGGGAGCCACTTCCTTCTACTCTCCGGCAGCGCACGCCGATACCCGCGGCCCGTCACACCGAGCCTTCAACGAACCTGCAGACACTCGGTGTCGTGGAGGTGAGATCGATTCGCATTCCACGGAAAGCGACCACATGGCGCCGCAACCTGAATGCAGGAGTGATATCATCGCGACTTGACATGTCTTACGCAGGTCATTATGCTCATGACCGAACGATGATATAGAGGTGATGGATGGTAGCGACAGTTCGGATCAGCGCGACACCTGCGTTCGAGTTGATCGAGCCGAAGATCGACGAGTCGACACGGCTGCTTCAGGACCGGCTAAACGCACTCGCGCCGGAGGAGGTCGCGGCCGTCATCGGCGCCGTTGCTCGCGCGTTGGCGCCGGTCGAAGATGATGTTCCTGACGTCGTCCGCAGATTGGTCGGTGGCGCCCAACTGACGCCAGCCGAGCGGGCGGCGGTAGAGGTCGATGTGCTGATGCGTTCGTTTCAGCGTCGTCGCGAGCTGCTCGACGGGGCGCTGACGACAGCGGAGGTTGCTTGCCTGCTGGATGTTACGCGCCAGACGCCGCATGATCGTGTTGGCAGTGGATCGCTGCTCGCGGTGAGAGATCGCGGCGCGCTCCGCTTCCCTGCCTGGCAATTTGACCCGGACGGACCGGATGGCGTCATCGCCGATCTCCCGCGAGTGTTCCGGGCGTTGAACGTTTCGTCGCTGGCGAAGGTGCGCTGGCTGACGAAGCCCAACGAGATGCTCTCTGGCGCGACTCCGCTAGCGGCGCTGAAGGCCGGCCGAGTCGCCGATGTCACCTCGCTCGCCCAAGGCGTCGGTGTCGACTGACGTGGCCCGGATCGCGCCGCCGCCCCCGGCACGAAAGCCTGGACCGGTGTTCGTCACGTTATCCCAGGGCGCGACAATTGTTCGTATCTTTGATCCTGATCGACGGGGCGCGAACGCACTGACCTTTCGTCATAATGGTCCTCGGAAGCGTTTCGACCATCATCGAGGAGAGGGGCCCGAACGGATACCGGCCGATGATCCAGACCGCGCCGTCTACTACGCGGCGTGGTCCAGGAAGCCAGCGGAAGCGTTTTCCAGTGCGCTGGTCGAGGTATTCGGGGATACCGGAATCGTTGAGTTAGCTAATCGTGTGGTCGCGATGCCTTGCGCGACTCGCTCGCTCCATCTGCTGGATCTCCGTGGGCGGGGTGCCATGCGTGCTGGCACTATTGCCGCCGTCGCGAAGTGCCCTTACCAGCACTCACAGCCATGGTCGCGGTACTTCTACGATACCTCGACAACCTATTCCACGCTCGATGGCGTACTGTATCGGAACGCGCATAATGACGAACCGGCGCTGATGTTGTACGAACGTGCGATGGATGGGCTCCAATGTGACCGGGAAGCGGTGATCCGGCTTGATCACTCGTCCTTGCGTCCACTCCTGCTGGAGATGATGCGCGCGAATAATCTGACGTTCTGATCCCCGGCTGTGGTCTGATCAAGTCTCGGTGGGGGTGCTGCTCTCGACCCAGGTCTTGAAGCGGCGCAGATCGCTCGCGACGTGCTCGCTCGCAGTGCTGCCCAGCAGGCGGGCGATGGCGGCT
>CALMXF010000131.1 GCA_937870985.1 uncultured Chloroflexota bacterium | reverse complement strand
TGGGCGCCGCCGGCGTCCCGTCCGGTCGATACATGCTCGTCGGGAGAGAAACGAAAGGGCCAACCGAACGTGGTCGGCCGCTGATCTCGTACGATACTCAATAGTAAGCTCGCGTCTCGTCGTCTAGCGGTCTCCGTCATCCCCTGCCCGGGCAGCTTCGTGGTGACGACAACGGCAGGGCGCCGCGCAATAAACAGCAGGCACGCTGCCATGCGACGCGGCCCGTGTAGTGTGCCATACCCGGTCGGGCGGCTGCCCCGGCATCGAGACGCGCGATACCATGTGGGGGAGATCGAAGGATGAACGGGATCGAGGAAACATGACCGAGGCGCGCATCTCGTCGGAAACTGTATTCGCCGGAAAGCTCCTCCGCGTCCGGGTCGATCGGGTCGAGCTTCCCTCCGGCAGGATCGGCGTCCGCGAGGTAGTCGAGCATCCGGGCGCGGTCGCGATTCTGCCTGTGATGGATGACGGCACACTGGTGCTGGTCCGGCAATTTCGGTACGCAGTCGGCCGAGGCCTGCTCGAGACGCCGGCCGGCACCCGCGAACCGGGCGAAGATCCGCGCGAGACCGCGATCCGCGAGCTTCGCGAGGAGGTCGGGTTTGAGGCTGGCTCAGTCGAGCCGCTCGTTCGCTTCTTCATCAGCCCCGGCTGGTGCAACGAAGAGCTGATTGCCTATCGGGCGACCGGGCTGCGCGAAGTCGGCGCAGCGCCGGAGATGGATGAGCAGATCGAGATCGTCCGGGTGAGCGTAGAAGATGTCCCCGAGCTGATTGCCTCCGGCGAGATTTGCGACGCCAAGACAATCACCGCGATCTTCGCGCACCTTCGAGGCTGAGGCGGAAGAGGCAACGCAACATGGATACGCCAGCGACACTGCTCGATTTGACCGGACGCCGCGCTCTTGTCACCGGCGCGGCGGCAGGGATCGGTCGGGCTATCGCACTGCTGTTCGCCAGCGCCGGGGCGGACTTGCTGCTGGTCGATCGCGACGAGCAGGGTATCGAGGCACTCGCCGCCGAGCTTCGGGCGCTCGGGCGTTCCGTCGATACTCTCCCTGCCGATCTCGGCGACGCCAGCGCTATCGACGCCATCTGGGCACGCATCGACACCGAGGGTTCTTTGCCCGACACACTGGTGAACAACGCCGGCATCTACCCGTTCCGCGATTTCCTCGATATCGACGCCGAATTCCTGCGGAAAGTCTCAGCTGTCAACATGGAATCCGCTCTCTGGATGTGCCAGCACTTCATCCGGCGGCGGCAACGAGCAGGAGGGGTGATCATCAACGTGTCGTCGATCGAGGCGCTCCTGCCGTTCACCGAGCACCTCGCCGCCTACAGCATGAGCAAGGCCGGCGTCATTGCGTTGACACGATCGCTCGCGCGCGACTATGGACGCCGCCAGTTTCGCGTCAACGGAATCCTCCCCGGCGCGATCCGCACGCAGGGCACCGAGCGGTTGATGCGTGACGCGATCTTGCGCCCGCGGGTCAAGAGCTTTCGCACCGGCATCGACTTCCAATCGCGACTCCCGGCCGGTCACTGGGGCCGGCCGGAGGATGTCGCGCGCGTCGCATTGTTTCTCGCGTCAGATCTGTCGAGCTACATCTACGGCGCGATGATCCCGGTCGATGGCGGATTCCTCTCCGCCTGAGTGTCAGGCGGTGAAGATCTCTCTGAGCGCAATATCCCGGCGGCAGAACGCTCCCTCAAACCCAATCGCGCCTGCCGTCGCGTAGGCGAGTTCGCGGGCGTCTGCCATATCCGCGCCGCAGCCGACAGCGGTCACAACACGGCCGCCGGCAGTGACCGTCGCGTCGCCGGC
>CALMXF010000130.1 GCA_937870985.1 uncultured Chloroflexota bacterium | reverse complement strand
CAATGCCACGCGCTGCTGCTGGCCACCGGAGAGCTGGCGCGGGTAGCGCTTGCCGAACTCGCCGAGCTGGGTGATCTCCAGCGCCTGCCGTACCCGCTCGGAAGTCTCCTTCTTGTCCACTCGACGCATCTTTAGCGGGAAGCTGACGTTATCCTCGACCGTCATGTGCGGGAAGAGGGCATAGTTCTGGAAGACCATGCCGATGTTGCGCTGGTGCGGCATCAGCGTCGTGACGTGGACGCCATCGATCAGGATGTCGCCGGACGTCGGCATCTCCAGCCCAGCCAGCATCTTCAGTGTCGTTGTCTTCCCGGAACCACTCGGGCCGAGGAGGGTGAAGAACTCGCCCCGGTTGATCTCCAGGTTGACATGGTCGACGACGTTCTTCTGCTGGAACGCCTTGCAGACATCGCGGAGGACTACATTCCCCATTTGACCTATCCTCTTCGTCGCCGCGCCCGGCTAGCCCGAGCGACGACGATCGCGCATGGTGCTGATGATATCTACGAGCAGGAATATCCCCATCGAGAACGCGATCAACAACGTGCCGGCCACCGCCAGCACCGGCGTCAGGTCATAGCGCACGCTGTTCCACATCTGCCGCGCCAGTGTGATCGTCTCGCCGCCGCCGAGGAAGGTGATGATGATGACCTCGTCGAAGGCGAGGATGAAGGCGAAGAAGAAGCCGGCGAAGATGCTGGTCGCGATCTGTGGCAGGGTGATGTGCCAGAGCACGCGTAGTGGCCCGGCGCCCAGCGTCGCGGCGGCATGCTCCTGGGTCGGGTCGAACTGAGTCAATGCGGCCGTGACGGTCACCAGTGAGTAGGGGATGCCAAGCACCCCGTAGGCAGCGGCGATCGCGTACTTGTTGCCGATCAGTTGCAGGTCGGCAAAGAACAGGTAGAAGGCCAGTGCCAGGATGATCGTCGGCGCGACGATCGGCGAGAACATCAGTGCCAGCACCAGACTCTTGCCACGAAATGTGACCCGCGAGAGCGCCCAGGCGGCCATCGTGCCGAGCAGCGTTGAGATGACTGCAGCAATCAGCGCCAGTGACAGGCCGGTGCGGATCGCACGCATCCAGACATCGTTGCCGAAGAAGTCGCGATACCAGCGCAGGCCCGGGTTCTGGATTGGGAAAGACAGGTAGCCGACCCCATTGAACGACTGGTGGATGACGATCGCAATCGGCGCGATCAAGAAGACGAAGATCGCGCCGACAAACGCATAGTAGAACCAGCGGAACAGGTTGCGCTGAACCCGCATCCGGAGCGGAATGCGCGGGGCACGTCCAGCGGTGGTTGTCTGAATGGCGGCCATGACACTGCCCTCCTTATCCGCCGAACAGGCCCTCGACGCGCCCGAACCGCCGCGAGGCGACATAGAGCAGGGTCGAGATGCCGAGCAGTAGGACGGCCGCGGCAGCGGCTACTCCCCATTGGAAGGTCTGATTGACGAAGCGGTCGATCAGATTGGCGAACATCAGCTGGCGCGGTCCGCCGAGGAGAGCCGGGGTGATGTAGTAGCCCAACCCCATGATGAAGACGAGCATCGAGCCGCTGGCCACACCCGGCATGCTTAGCGGCAGGTAGACCGTCAGGAATGCCCGCACCGGTGACGCACCGAGGGTTTGCGCCGCCAGCACGAGCGACTTGTCGATCTGAGCCATTGTCGCCGTCAGCGTCAGAATCATGAACGGCAGCAGGACGTGAACCATGCCGATCACGACCGCCTTCTCGCTGAAGAGCAGGTGGAATGGCTTATCGTTGTTGAGCGGCGCGAACCAGGCGTTGATCAGTCCCTTGTCGCCGAGGATGACGATCCAGGCGAACGAGCGCACCAGCACGCTCGTCCAGAACGGCAGCAGGACGAGGAATGTCGCCATCCGGGCTGCGCGCGGCGGCAGCGTTGAGAGCATATAGGCGACGGGGTAGCCCAGCAGCAGCGTCAGCACGACGACGTAAAACGAGATGCGAACGGTTGTGAAGAGCACGCGCCGATAGCCTGAGTTGGTGAACAGATCGCGAAAGTTGCCAAGCCCAAGGTTTGGATCCGTGATGCTGCGGAGCAACATCACGGACACTGGGTAGACATACATGACCAACATATAGAGCACCGGTAGGACGAGCAGCAGCCAAGTGAAGCGTGCCTGTCTGGAGTCTCCGGGTAACCGGCGTTGTCGCGGGCCGGCGATCGGATCGGCCGCATTCGCCGCGTCCGATACGCTGTTCATGGCTGTTTCCTCTCCTCGGTGATGAGGCCACCCGGTCGGCTGTGTCGTCAGCTGAGGATCAGTGCCTGAAACTGCTCCAACACCTTGGCTCGATTCTTACCCCACCACTCTTCGTCCGGGACGAACTGCAGTCCGGCATTGTCTGGGTGGGTCGGCAGCAGCTTTGCGTGTTCCGGGTCCATCAGGTCGTAGGCCTTGGTATTGGTCGGTCCCTCGACATAGTTACCCCACACCTTCGCCTGGACGTCAGCCCGCAGCGAGTAGGCGGCGAGCTTCTGAGCCGCGTCGACGTTCTTTGCCCCCTTCGGGATATTCCAGAACGCCGGTGTCAGCGACCCCTGGTTGAAGGTGAAGCCAATCGGCGCGCCCTGGTCGCGCAACGAGTGAATCCGCCCGATCCAGATACTGGACGCTACGACCTGCTCGCTCGTCAGGAGCTGGCCGGGCTGGGCGCCCGAATCCCACCACTGAGCGATGTTCGGCATGATCTCCTTGAGCTTCTTGAGTGCTCGATCGACGTCGATCGGATAGAGATCCTTCATCTCGACGCCGTCAGCCAGTAGCGCGAACTCCAGCGGCGGCTGGCTGCCGCCTTGCAGAGAGCGCTTTCCGGGAAACTTCTCGACGTCCCAGAATTCGGTCCAATTTTCGATCTTCTTACCCTCGCCAAGCGTTTTCGTGTTCCAGCCGATGTTGGTTGAAAAGACGTAGAACCCAGCGCCAAACGGATGACGGTAGATCTCGGGCACGCCGTCGATCGTCGCCTGGTCGAAGATCGAGTAGTCGATCTTTTCGAAGTAATCCTCGCCCAGTTCGATGACCCAGTTGATGCCGCCCTCGACTAGGTCCCACTCGATGTTGCCGGTGTCCACCATCGCTTTGAGCTTGGCCGGATCCGGCGGACCGGTCATGATGACCTCGATGCCAGTCTCTTCGGTGAATGGCTGGAAGACATACTTGTTTTCAGCGTCCTGGATCGCGCCGCCCCAGACGGCGACCCGCACTTGTCCACCTTTGCCAGATGAGCCGGAGCTTCCGCTGCCGGAAGTCGGCGAGGCGCTGCCGCTCGATGGCGCGGTCGTT
>CALMXF010000129.1 GCA_937870985.1 uncultured Chloroflexota bacterium | reverse complement strand
CCCGAATTCGCTGGCGATCTATCAGGCGCGCGCGCTCGCCTTCGCGGCTGCCTGGTGGGCTCTCGACGGTCGCGCACGCCGATGGCTGACACCGGTCGTGGTCGTCATTGGTCTGGCCACTGTCGCAACGTTCTCTCGCGGAGCGATCATGGCGGCTGGCGTCGCTGGTCTACTCATACTCTGGCACGCGCCACCTCGGGTGCGGGCGACGGGCTACGCCGCTGGCGCTCTCGGCCTTACTGGTCTGCTGATCGTCGCCCGCGAGCGTATGCTCGACCTGTTCTCTGGCGGCAGCGGCTCACTCCGCCTGGCAATCTGGGATTCAGCATTGCGGATGATCGCGGATCGGCCGATCCGGGGGTACGGCAACGACCAGTTCTTGTACGCATACCTGCCACGCTATGTGAATCCAGTCGCCTGGAGCGAGCGGTTCACCGCACATGCGCACAACTTCATCCTCGATTTCTGGGTACGCCTCGGTATAATCGGCCTCGCCTTCGCCATACTGGCAGCGATCGCCTGTCTCCGCGCGGGGTGGCGCTTTACAGCCGGTTCCGGCATGGGTGACATGGTTCCCCTGGCGGCCGGCGTCGGGCTTGTTGCGGTTGTCGTCCACGGACTGGTGGATAATGCTTACTTCGCCCACGATCTGGCGATGAGCGCATGGGTGCTCGGCTGGCTCGCGTTCGGACGTGCCGACCCGGCAGACGGAGAGGATTCAGCCAACGATGCGAGTAGTCGTGACCGGAGGAGCTGGCTTCATCGGTTCCCATCTGTGCGAGGGTCTGCTCAACGACGGTCATGAGGTCATCATCCTCGACAACTTCATCACCGGCCGATGGCTGAACCTGCAAGACCTCGTGAACCATCCACGATTAACCGTGATCGAGCATGACGTGATCGAGCCGATTGAAGTCGATGGCGTCGATCAGGTCTTCCACATGGCCAGCCCGGCCAGCCCGGTCGGCTATATGCGCCACCCGATCGAGACGCATCTGGTGAACTCCGTCGGGACGTTGAATATGCTCCGGCTCGCGCAGCGCGCTGGCGCATCATTCCTCTTCACCTCGACGAGCGAAGCGTACGGAAACCCGGCTGTCCACCCACAGACCGAGGATTACTTCGGTAACGTCAACCCGGTTGGTCCCCGCTCCTGCTACGACGAGAGCAAGCGCTTCGGCGAGTCGATCACGATGGAGTTCGTCCGTCAGTGGGGGTTCGACGCGCGAATCGTTCGCATCTTCAACACCTACGGGCCGCGCACCGATCCCGACGACGGACGAGTCATCCCAAGCTTCATCTCACTCGCGGAAGAACGCCAGCCAGTTGTCGTATTCGGTGATGGATCCCAGACTCGATCGCTGTGCTACGTGTCCGACCTCGTGCGTGGCCTACGGCTGGCGATGGATACGCCCGGCACGACGGGAGAGGTAATCAATCTCGGAAATCCCGACGAACGGACCGTCATGGAAATCGCCACGCTCATCACCCGCCTTTGCGGCTCCGACGCAGGCGTTCGCTACGAGCCCGCCCGGCAGGATGATCCCGAGCGCCGGCGACCCGACATTTCGAAGGCAATCCGGCTACTTGGATGGCAGCCGGAGGTCGGACTAGACGTGGGCCTTCGACAGACGGTCGATTATTTCCGGTCGGTCGAGCGCGTCACGGGCTAATTCGATGATCTCGGCGAGTGTGCTGTTTCAGCGCCCGATCGAGCGGCCGACGTTGATAGTCGGCGTCGGCGCAAGCCTCCTCGTCGTTGCCAGCGCCTGGATCTCTCCGCTGCTCATGCCGATCGTCGCCGGAATCCTGTTGCTTGCCGCGATCTCGCTCCGTCATCCCTGGCTTGGAGTGGCGCTGCTGGTCGCCAGCGTGCCGATCCAGCAAATCGGCGCAGTAGCCGGGTTAACGGCGACCCGCGCTGCGTTGATCATTGCGCTTGCTACCTGGGCAGCGGCGCTGCTGGTCCAGCGCGAGCCAGTCCGAGGAACGCGTCTGATGATCCCGTTCCTCGTTCTCATCGTCTGGATGATCGCAACAATCCCTGTCGCCCGCGACCCACGCGCAAGTGGCGCGGAAGTCTTCCGATGGGTCATCGCACTCATTGCTTTCATGCTCGCCATGCAGTTCCTGGCAGACAGCCCTCGTCGGAGGCTGATCCTTTTCATTCTGGTTATCGCGCTCGTCGGGGCGCTCGAGGCAATGGCCGGCACCGTTCTTGGGCTGATCGGATTCGGGCCAGCAAGCTTCGCGGTAGCCGGATCGATCTCTCGCGCCTACGGGTCATTCGGAAGGCCAAACTCCTTCGCGGGCTATCTGGAGATTTCGCTCTTTCCTGCTCTCTGGCTGGGCGTCTACATGCTGACAGTGTCATGGAGTCGGGCCCGCCGCTATCGCGAGACGCGCTTGGGAGGGTTTGCGGCAAGCCGCAGCGAGCGTTGGGAGCTGGCGCGCGCCGTCGCGCTCGCAGTCGTCCTCGGCGGGTCGGCCGGCGTGATGTTGCTCGGGGTACTGATCAGCTTCTCACGTGGCGCTTGGGTGGGGGTTGCGGCGGGGCTTGGAATATCCGGGTTACTGGCTTTACGTCGCCGGATCGTCATTGCGCTAGCACTGGCGCCCGCCGCCGTGCTGGTGCTCGGTCTGGTCGTGATGACAGTCGCGCCAACCACGTTGACTGGCCGGCTGGCATCGATCGCCGACGAGGCACGACCGTTCGACGCATCCTCCATCCCCATCACTCCGGACAACTTCGCCGTCGTCGAACGGATGGCCCACTGGCAGGCGGGGTGGCACATGTTCGAGGATCACCCGCTAACAGGTGTCGGGATCGGAAACTTCAATGCCCGATACCCCGACTACTTCGTCCGGACCGAGTTCCGCTTCTCCCAGGGACACGCCCATAACTACTATATCCACACCCTCGCAGAGACCGGAATAATCGGGCTGATCGCATACCTGACGACGGCGACAGGCTTCCTCGTGCTCGCCGTGATCGTCGCTCTGCGCTCTACCGATGCAATGGCACGATTTGTGGCATTGGGATCGGCAGGCACGATGACGGCGGTCTACGTTCACAATGTGTTCGAGAATCTGCACGTGTTGAATCTCGGGATCCTCATTAGCGTCACCTGGGCGATGTCGGTCGTCGCCCATCGAATGTGGCGGCGTAGCGATCCGGATGTGGCCGATGTCCATGAAATCGACTGACGTGGAATACTCGCCACGATGACGTACGATGCATCGATCGCCGACGATCAGCAGAGCTCATCTGCAGCACTTACGCTCGAGACGGATCTGGCGGCCGCTGCGGCGCGCCCCCCGTCCATTGGCGAGCGCCTGCGTTCGCCGCAGACGATCATCTCGTTCGTCGTCGCGTTCGCTCTGATCTACTTCATTTTCACGCAGATGCATATCAACATCGGCGATGTGTGGAGTCAGATCCGTACCGCGAATCCGGCCCTTCTATTCCTGGCCTTTGCCGCGTATTACGGGTCGTTCCCTTTTCGCGCTGCACGATGGCGAAGGCTGTTGTTGAACGCGGGCATCAGCGAGGACAAGGGATACGCGATCCCCAACCTCCAGGGGCTCACCGAAATCTATCTCCTGGGCTGGTTCGCGAACTGTGTGGTGCCGGCCAAGCTTGGTGACGCCTACCGCGGGTATCTCCTGAAGAAGCACGCCGGGCCGTCATTCAGCCGGACGCTCGGCACGATCTTCGCTGAACGTTTGCTCGATGTTGTCGCGCTCGTCATGATCATGATGCTCTCGGCGTTGTTCGTGTTCCACGGAAGCATCCCCGTGTCCCTTCGGCCGTGGTTCATCGTCGGCGCGGTGCTGGTCCTGATCGGCCTCGGCGGACTCCTTGCTCTAATGACAGCCAGTCATCATCTGCAGCGACTCGTGCCACGTCGGTTCCGCAATAGTTACCTGACACTCGCAGAGGGAATCGTTACGTCGTTCTCGAGGACGGGATTCCTGGCAGTGGCCAGCCTGACGGTCGTCGTCTGGATTCTCGAGGGAGTCCGTGTGTACTTTGGCGCGCAGGCCATCGGCGTGAATCTCTCATTCTCAGCGGCGATCTTCGTGGCGTTACTCGCGAGCTTGCTGACAACGATTCCGTTCACGCCGGCCGGCATGGGGTTCGTCGAGGGCGGGACGGTCCTCGCCGTGAAGCTCTTCGGCATGACTGCGGCCCAGGCGACTGCCGTGGCGATCATCGACCGCGCGATCGCCAGTTACAGTGTCATTCTCATCGGTGGATTGCTCTACCTGGTCACGAAGCGTAAGTAGCGTCATGCGGATCGCCTACGACGCCACCGCGGCCGCAACGCAGTCCGCGGGTGTTGGTCGGTACAGCCGCGAGCTCTTGCGCGAGCTGGTCAGCCTCAATGCAAATGATGACGTTCAGGTTGTCTGTGCTGCCAACCCATCCGCCGCACGGGCAGTCATGGATCAACTGCCGCCGGGGGCGATGCGGGAGCTCCGGCGAATCCCCGGCGGATATCGCGCCACCACCATCGCCTGGCAACGGCTTCGCATCCCGATTCCGGTCGAGTCGTTCACTCGCCCTTTCGAGGTCTTTCATGCCACCGATTTTGTGGCCCCGCCATCACGGCAACCGATCGTTACGACCGTTCATGACCTCTCCTATCTTCGTGTCCCCGAGTTGGGAGAGCCGAGGCTCGTCCGCTATCTCACATCCGCGGTGCCGAGAACACTCGCTCGCAGCCAACGGATCATTGCCGTGTCAGCATCCGTCGCCGCGGATCTCGTCGATGCCTATCCCGAGACTCGGGATCGCGTCGTCGCGATTCCGAATGGGGTAAGGCGACCGCCGGTTGCCACAATCGAGCCTGCGAGCGAGCGGGCGACCGTTCTGATGGTCGGAACAATCGAGCCACGAAAGAATCATCTCGGCGTGCTCGCAGCCATGCGCCTCGTCCGCGACCGCGTGGGCGATGCCGAGTTGCTCATCGTCGGCAGGGCAGGCTGGCGTTCTGCGGAGATCGTCGAAGCGATCGGGTCGGCCGAGGCTGAGGGGTGGGTACGCTGGCTTCCAAACGCCGGAGATTTGGACCTGGCACAGGCGTACGCCAGTTCGACGATCTTCGTCTATCCCTCCTTGTATGAGGGGTTCGGCCTGCCGATACTGGAGGCGATGTCCTATGGTCTGCCCGTCGTTGCGGGTGACATTCCCGCGCTTCGCGAAGCTGCCGGCGATGCCGCCAGTTTCGCAGACCCGGCAGATGAAATTGCGATCGCCGATCAGATTTCTGCGCTGCTGGAGGATACTGATCTGCCGGCCGACCTCCGGTCACGAGGTCTCGCGCGAGTGGCGGGCTATAGTTGGCGGAACACGGCGGAACAGACGCGGCGAGTCTATGAGCAAGCGAAGCGCGGCGGAAGGTGAGCGGAAACGAGCCAGCCCAGAACGAGCTACGGCGGACCGACCCGTCAGCACAAGCCTTTTGGGATCGACACGCGAAGCTGTCGATTCTGCTTATTGCGGGCGTGTTCTACTTCGTCTTGCTGACAATGTGCGCGACAATCCTGATTCTGCTCTGGCTCCGGTAGCCGATGATCGCGCTACTGGCTAACCCCGTCACCATCGTAGTGGGAGTCGCTGTGGCTCTTGCCGCGCTGATCGTTGGCGGCTGGACGATCGGCCTGGCGCCCGGGGCGCGGGCTACCGCCAACGAGGACATCGTCCGCAGAATCACCCGCAACAGCGCTGTCCCGATAGCCTCGCAGCTGGTCGTCAGAATGATCGACCTGGCGGTCGCGATCGTCCTCCTTCGATTGCTCGGCCCAGCCGGAAACGGACGCTACGCGCTGGCCGTGATCGTCTGGCTGTATGTCAAGACGATCTCCGATTTCGGTCTCAGCCTTCTTGCAACCCGTGATGTCGCGCGCGACCCGGCAGCAGCCGGCCGTATTACAGGCGCGACAACGCTGATGAGGCTCGTCGTCCTGACCGGGGCGTCGCTGTTGGCAGGCGGTTATCTGGCGATCGGCTACAGGTCCGGCGATCTGGCCGGCGACACCGTGCTGGCTGCACTGCTGCTCCTCGTGTCGATCGTCCCAAGCAGCTTCACCGAGGCAGTGAACTCCGTCCTCAATGGCCTCGAGCGAATGACAGTCGCAGCCTGGCTCAACGTGACGGTCAGTGTCGCGCGCGCGCCGCTCGTCATCCTGCTTGCCGCCTCACGACTCGAGGTCGTGGGCGTCGCTGTCGCCGCAATCGTCGCGGCGATCGCGTCCGCAGCGCTCTATGCGCGAGCGTATCGATTGATCGTCGTGACGCCCATCTCGTGGCGGCTCGATCGCCGAACGATCATCGAGCTCGCTCGTGAAAGCTGGCCACTCCTGGCCGGCGCACTGCTGGTCAACCTGTTCTTTCGCGTGGACGTCTTCATCGTCCAGTCGTTCCGAGGCGACCGGGCGCTGGGCCTCTACGACGCCGCGTACAAGCTGATCAACCTGGTCACAATTATCCCCTCATACGTCACGCTAGCGGTCTTCCCGGCTCTCGCGGTGCGAAGCGGGGATATTGTCCAGCTTCGACGAGTGCAGCGTCTCGCAATCTACTTACTGGTCTGGCTCGCCTGGTGCATCGTCGCAGTTGTGTCGGGCGGCGCAGACCTGGCGATCCGGATTCTCGCGGGCCGAGACTACCTGCCCGAGGCGGCTATCTTGCTTCAGATCCTGATCCTGTTCGCGCCATTGTCGTTCCTGAACGGCATCGTCCAGTATGTTCTCATCGCGATGAACGAACAGCGGCGCATCGTGCCAGTCTTCACCGCGGCGGTCGTGTTTAATCTCGTGGCGAATCTGCTATTAGTCCCGCGATATGGCGCGCGGGCAGCCGCGGGCGTCACGGTCGCCACCGAGCTCGTGATCTTCCTCGCGCTTCTCGTCGCGACCCGCCGGACGGCGATGCCCTTGCGGCAGGACGATCTAATCCGGCTCTGGCGGCCAACCGTCGCTGGCGTCGTGGCTCTGTTGACAGGCCTCGTCATCGCGAGCACGGTTGGGTCCGTGGCCGGCGCCGCCGCAGCAGCGGCATCGTTCGCCGCCGTGTCT
>CALMXF010000128.1 GCA_937870985.1 uncultured Chloroflexota bacterium | reverse complement strand
CCCAGGATGACTGATAAGCAGATTGGTGATCGAGAGCGACTACCCGGCCTGTTGCTCCCGGACGACCTCTCCGAGAATCACGATGCCCTTCTGGATCTCGGCGTCGTCATTGAATGAATAGGAAAGCCGGAGGTTGCGCTCCCCGCCGCCATTGGCGAAGAACATGAGTCCCTGCCCGACGCCGACGCCGCGCTTCATCGCCGCTTCGGCCACCGGGCCGCAGGTGACCCCTTCCGGCAGGGTAAGCCAGATGAAGAAGCCGCCGGCCGGAGTCGTCCAGGTCGTGCCTTCTGGCATCTGCTCCGCCAACGCCTCCAGCATGACGTCGCGGCGGTGCTTGTAGAGCGGGCGCAACTCGGAGATATGCTCCTGAAGAGCGCCGGATTCGCAGAACTGGGCGGCGATGTGGTTGGTGAAGGCGTTCGCCCCGGCGTCGCTCTTCAGCCCGGCCAGCCGAGCAAGGATCGGGGCGTCGGCGACGCACCAGCCGAGCCGGATGCCGGCCGCGATGGTCTTCGAAAACGTCCCGCAGTACATGACCAGCCCCTGATCGTCGAGCGAGTACATCGTCGGGATCGTCTCGCCATCGAAGCGCAGGTCGAAGTAGGCGTCGTCCTCGAGGATCGGTAGCCCGTGCTTCTGGGCGAGCGCGACGAGCGCCTTGCGCCGCTCCAGCGAGTAGGTGATGCCGGACGGGTTCTGGAACGTCGGGACGCAGTAGAGCAGCTTGGCGCGCTTACCCTCGGCCTCGATGGCGACGAGCGTGCGTTCCAGCTCCGCAATGTCGATCCCCTCGTCGTCGAGCGGAACCTCGCGGACTTCGGCGCCGAGCGCCTTCGCTCGCCAGATCGCGCCCATGAACCAGGGCGCCTCCGCGATCATGACATCGCCGGGGTTAAGGAAGAGATCGAAGATGAGGGCGAGCGCCTGCGACGATCCATTCGTGATCAGAATGTTCTCGACGCCGGCCTTGATGCCCTGATCGCGAGCCAGCTTCTTGCTCAGCTCATCGACCAGCTCGGGGACGCCCGAGCCGAACGCATAGGCAAGCGCCCAGTCGCCGTCGCGCTCCAACGCGATGCGGGTGGACTCGATCAGATCCTGGATCGGCAACGAGGCGGGGTCGGGGTAGCCGCCGCTGAGGGCGATCACGTTCGCGACCGCGCGCGGATCCATACCGACCCCTCCCGCCCGCGAACGTCGGGCCAGGTCGGAAAACAGCTCCTCGATGTTGCCAGTTGCCGGTGTCGTCGCCATCTGCTCCTCCAGTGTAGGTGTCGGCCAGTGTTCGGGGACAATACACGGTCTCGGACGATTGGGGAAGAGGAATGTCCACCGCGCGGGTATGCTACGCGGGGATGAAGGACGGGGGACGGGGGACGATGCCGATCTATGTCTATGCGTGCGCGGGGTGCGATATCGTGCTGGAGGAGCGGCGGCCAATGGAGCTGGCCGACTTCCCGCCGGTTGAATGCCCCGTCTGCCACGAGCTATGCGAACGACAGATGGCGGCGTTCAGCATCAATCGCGGGGCTACCGAGGTAATGCCGGACTCCAAGGCCGGCCATCCTCCCGGCTGCCCATGCTGCGCCGGCCTGCGCTATCCTGCCAGCGGAGACGCCTGAAGGATCGGGCGAGGAGGGGACGACGATGAGCGGTGGATACCCGGACGGGGCGATCGATTCGTTGCCTCGAAACCAGCTTCGCGCGCTCCAGTCGGAGCGCCTTGCGTCGATTGTGCGGTGGGCCTACGACCGGTCGGAGTTCTACACGCGGCGCTTCGACGACTACGGGATCAACCCGAACACGATTCAGAGCGTCGATGACGTGGCGACGCTGCCGTTTACCGTCAAGGGAGACTTCCGCGAGCATTACCCGCTCGGGATGCTGGCAGTCCCGCGCGAGCAGCTGGTGCGGGTGCAGGTATCGTCCGGCACACGGGGCACGCTGACGGTGGTTGGCTACACGAAGCGCGATATCGCGACCTGGGCCGAGGTCTGCGCGCGATCGTTGGCGCTGGCTGGGACACGGCCGGGAGACATTGTCCAGAACGCGTTCAGCTATGGGTTGTTCACCGGAGGCCTCGGTCTGCACTACGGCGCAGAGCGGCTGGGCGCGGCGGTGATACCGGCGTCGGGCGGCAACACGTTGCGGCAGGTGACGCTACTCCGCGATCTCGGCGCAACCGTCCTCTGCTGCACCCCATCCTATGCGTTGATCATTGCCGAGGTGCTGGAGCGCGAAGGGGTCACGGCCGATGAGCTGGCGTTGCGAGTCGGGGTGCTCGGCGCAGAGCCATGGTCGGAGGAGATCCGGGTCGAGATCGAGGAACGGCTGGGCATCCACGCGATCGATATCTACGGGTTGAGCGAGGTGATCGGGCCGGGCGTCGCCTGCGAGTGCGCTCATGCGCGCGACGGGCTCCATCTGATGGAGGATCACTTCCTGGCCGAGGTCATCAACCCGGCCACCGGTGAGCTGGTCCCAGATGGCGATTTCGGTGAGCTGGTGCTGACGACGCTCAGCAAGGAGGCGATGCCGGTCATCCGCTACCGGACCGGAGATATCTCGGCGATCATCGATGCGCCGTGCGATTGCGGGCGGACGCACCGGCGGATCGCCCGGCTGCGCGGGCGGCTCGACGACATGATCGTCCTGCATGGGGTCAACGTCTACCCCTCCGAGGTCGAGGCGACACTCCTGGAGTTCGACGAGGTTGCGCCGTTCTACCAGATCATCCTCGACCGCGACTCGGGGCGCGAGACGATCCAGGTGCAGGCGGAGATCACTCCGCAGTACGCCGGGTCGGCAACTGCCTCGGACATGGCTATTCTGACTAATCAGATAACCCGGATCCTGAAGAGCCGATTCGACCTGACGATGGGCGTGCGGCTGCTCAAGCCGGGCGAGCTGGGCCGAATGGAGAACGACAAGGCGGTTCGCATCGTCGATCGACGAACCGGCTAGCGGCCGGCAGAAGGGAGCATCGACCGTGACCCAGCTGGAATCCGAAGTCCTCCTCGCCGAGCAGAAGGGCGGGGTGCTGATTATTACGCTGGATCGGCCCGCGACGCTGAACGCGCTCAACCGGGCACTGCTGCTCGATCTGCTCCGGGCATTCGAGCTGGCGGCAACAGACGATAGCGTGCGCTGCGTCGTGCTGACCGGGGCGGGCCGGGGATTCTGCTCCGGCGCGGATCTGTCGGACCTTGGCACGCAGTACGAGGGACCGGAGCCTCCCTCGCTCGGCGCGTATGTCCGCGAGCTGTACAGCCCGCTGGTGCTGGCAATTCGACGGATCGAGAAGCCGGTGATC
>CALMXF010000127.1 GCA_937870985.1 uncultured Chloroflexota bacterium | reverse complement strand
CGCGAGCCGATCTATCGCGCCGCGAAGCACATGTGGGCGGGTCTGGCAGAGTCGGGCCTGCTCGACGGCAAGCTGATCGCGCTGTTGAACCGGCGGGTCGCCGCGATCAACGGCTGTGAGTTCTGAATGGACCTCAACGCTGCCGTTGGCAGCCACCTGGGGGCCACGGACGCACAACTCGATGCGCTGCTCGGCGATGACTGGTTGGCCGGCGGGCTGTTCGACGAGCGCGAACAGGTCGCGCTTGCCTATGCCGACGCCATCACGTACTCGGATCGAGATGTGAATGACGACCTCTTCGCTCGCGTCCGCGCGCACTTCGACGACGACGCCATCATCGAGCTGACCGAGACGATCGCCTGGGAGAACGCCTCCAGCAAGTTCAACCGCGCGCTTCGGGTGCGGTCGAGTGGCCTCTGGAAGCGGCGGGACGGGCGCTAACGCCCCGCCTCGTCGGGTCGGCCGGCCTGCCGCTCATAGTTGCGGGCCAGCATGCCGGTCGCGCGACGCAGGCCGAAGCGGTCGTAGAACGGCTGCAGCTCCGCGTCGCAAAGCAGGTCGATCATGTAGTACTCCGAGAGTCGATCGAGCATTCGTCGCGTCAGCTCGCCACCGAGCCCCTGTTCCTGGTACTCCGGCAGCACCTCGAGCAGCGGGATATATGCCGCCAGCACGCCATCAGCGATCGCTGTGATGAATCCGACGACCGGGCCGTCGTGATCCGACTCACCGTCACGAGCCAGGATAATCTCGTCGCTCCCGCGCAGAAGGCGCAGATGCGTCTCGGGCGTTGGAGGATTGGGCCAGCCGACGAAGAAGCCGGCCAGATCCTCCGGCGCGATGCCCTCTGTCGAGCTCGTGTACCAGATCATCGCTCATCCCCTTTCGTCCTCGGTGGCCGGCAGGGAGTATAGCCGCGCTCCGCGTCGAGTAGGATGAGCGTGTCGATTTCGCAGGCTGAGGGATGGTGGGTCCGATGGCACGATCGTTCATCTTCGATGGCGCCGACCCCACCGGTCGGGTGCTTGGGCCAGTGCTGACGCGCTGGCGACGTGATCTGGACTGGACGCAGGACGAGCTGGCTGGGCGCGCCGGCATCAGCCGGGGCTATCTCTCGCGGCTGGAGCGCGGCCTGCCCGGCCGGCCGGGCCTGGATGTGCTGACCCGCGTTTGTGGCGCAATGGGTCGATCGTGGACCGAGCTCTACGCGGCCGCCGGACTGGCTCTGCCCGGCGACGTGACGCTCGACGCGATCGGAGATGGGCTGGACGACCCCGAGCTGCTTCTCTACTTGCGCCGACTCCCGGAACTCGATCCCCGCGACCTGGCCGTCCTGCGGGCGCTGCTCCGCGCCTTCTTCGATCGGCGCGACGGCACGCAGCCGCCGGAGCGACCAGACTCCCGGCAACTGGCCTTGTTGTCAACCACTGGAGAGTCGGTCCCACGACGACGGTAACTATTCCGGAGTGATTGATAAGAATCAGTACACAGTCTATTGACATCGGTTCTCCAACACGCTAGGATACTGGCGAAGGAGGAGAGAACCATGTCGAGAACAATCAATACCTGCCCCTCATGCGATGGTGAGCTCATCATTCGCGAGCTGTACTGCCCGGCCTGTGATATTCAGATCCGGGGCAGCTTCAGCGCGCCAGAGGTTGCCCCGTCGTTGCGGCTGAACAGTGAGCAGCAGGCGTTCTTGCGACTCTTCGTGATGAGCCGTGGCAACCTGTCCGATGTCGAGCGCGCGCTCGGTGTGTCCTACCCGACTGTTCGCGCCAAGCTCGACGACCTGATCGCCGCGTTCGCCGCGGAGAGCGGATCGACGCCGGCCGAGTCGAAGCAGCTCGATCGCGACGAGATCCTCACCCGTGTCGCCGATGGCCGCCTGTCACCCGACGACG
>CALMXF010000126.1 GCA_937870985.1 uncultured Chloroflexota bacterium | reverse complement strand
ATCCTGTGAGCGGGCAACGACCGCGCCATGTGTCTCGACCAGCAGCAGTGGCCGTTCGATGACGCCGCGCACGGCATCGAGCAGCTGGCCGAGCCCGGCCCCTGAGATCGTGGCGGTCGACAGTGCTCGCGAGAGGTCCGAACCGAGCCGGTATAGCTCGGCGCGCCGTTCGATGATCAGCCGGTTCAGCGTCGACTCAGCGTTGTGAGGGAACGTGCCGCTGCTGATAAGAAGCGGCACGGCCACCTGCGTTTCGCTAAAGGCGGGGTCAACCATCAGCGCGGCGATTGGCTGCCCGGTCAGCGCCCTCACCAGCGCCGCGCTGTCCATCATCTCCGACTCGCGCACCTGTTCCAGCAGCCGAGGCGGCGCAATGACAATCTCGCCTCCTCGCAGCGGCGGCAGGATCGGCGCTGCCGCGCGGATCGTCACCGCCCAGGAGACGTTAGCGTCGATGCCAGCGTCCATCGGCTTGCCGGCCGGCGCTCGGTACGTCAGCCCACGCTGCCAGTGGAGGATGTCGTCGATGGTGATGTCGGCCATGTCTGAACCCCCACGTCCCAGGTCCCGCGTCTCATTCGCCGACGAATATCATGCCTGTGCGCGACGCACAAGTGGATGCATCCATCTGCCCCTGTTACCGGTTAATCTGGCAGCGAAGACACCCAATGTGCCACAATGGCTGGCATTGGCACAGGCCATTGTTCCGGGAGGTTGCCAGGGAGCGCCGCAATGCACGTCATCCTCGACCGCGACGGTCCAGTTCCAATCTATCTCCAGATCGCTCATCAGATTCGCCAGTCCATTCTGGACGGAGAGCCGGCCACCGGCGCGCGATTGCCGCCGGAGCGGCGGTTGGCCAAGCTTCTCGGAGTCAACCGCACAACCGTCGTCAATGCCTACCGGGAGCTCGCAGCGGATGGGCTCGTCGCCGGGCAGGTCGGCCGTGGGACGATTGTTACCTACGGCGCGCCCGAGGCAGAACCGACCCCGACCGGATCTGGCGAATGGCCGCGTTACGACACCAACGGTGGGCGACTATCCGGCTACCTTGTCGAGGCTGGACGGTCGCGCGCGACGCCGATCCCGTGGGCGCAGCTCTTCACCGCCACGACCGACGTGATGGACGACCCGCTGCTTCGCGATGCGATGACTGTCTCGGCTCGTCCCGATGTCATCCGTCTGGCAACCGGCATCCCCTCGCCAGAGCTGTACCCGATCGAAGATATCCGCGCGATCTTCGATGAGGCGCTCGGCAATGCCGGCCAGACGCTTCTCCAGCATACGCCGACCGAGGGATACCCGCCGCTGCGCGACGAGTTGGCGCGCTGGATGGACCGCGCTGCCGCCGCGGCCGGCGCGCCGAGCTCCCTCGACCCGAACCATATCGTCGTCGTCGCTGGTTCCCAGCAAGGACTCTATCTGCTGGCCCGGACATTGATCGATCCCGGTGACCTGGTCGTCGTCGAGTCGCCGACCTACCTTGGCGCAGCGCAGGTGTTTCGCGCTGCCGGCGCGCGCCTGCTGACTATCCCGGTCGACCAGGATGGCATGCAGGTCGATCTGCTCCAGGAGGTGCTGCCTCGCCGCCGGCCAAAGCTGATCTATACCCTGCCGACATTCCAGAACCCATCTGGCGCCGTGTTGTCGATGGGCCGGCGGCTGCGCCTGCTCGATCTTGCCGCCCGCTACCAGATCCCCATCGTCGAGGATGATCCCTATGGCGCCCTGCGTTACGACGGCCGCACATTGCCGACGCTGTCGGCGATCGACCAGGCCGAGGGGCGGGCGAACGTGATCTATCTCTCGACTGTCTCGAAGATGCTCTTCCCGGGCTTTCGGATTGGCTGGGTATCCGCGCCGAAGCCGGTTGTCGAGCGCCTGACACTGATGAAGCAGCTGGTCGACCTCGACACCAACGCGCTTGCCCAGCGGGCAGTCTGGGCATTCTTCTCGCGCGGGCTGCTGGATCAGCACCTCGCCCGCGTCAACCGCGTCTATCCGCAGCGGCGAGACAGGATGCTGGCTGCCCTGGAGGAGTACTGTGGCGACCTCGTCACTGCCAATCGGCCGGAGGGCGGGATTTATCTCTGGTGCCGGCTGGCCGAAGGGATTCGAGTTCGGGATCTGTTGCCGGAGGCAGCCCGCGAAGGGGTGGTCTTTGCGCCCGGCGAATCGTTCCACGTCGATGCCGCCTCGGGCCGTGGGCGCTACGATATGCGTCTCAACTTCACCCTGCCCAGCGAGGAAGAGATCGACGAGGGCGTCCGCCGACTCTCCAACGCCATCCACCGTCTTGCCGACCGTCGCGAGGCCAATAGCCGCTACCCGCAGCCGGCGCTGACACCGATCGTCTGAGTAGTAGGGACCCGGCCCGACCATCCGGCTACGCTGCTGATCGGCGCAGCCCCGGGGAAGACGTGAGCACTCGCTGGCCGGCCCTTTGCTTCCGAACATCTGTTCCGCTACAGTAACATCATCGGGCCGAAGCGAGGGGGACGATGACGGACGAGCGTGAGGACGAGATCGAGCGAGTGAGCCAGCCGCCACTGTTCGATGTGACTGGTCGGAGCAACTACGCGCCGCGGATCGGTGGAATCGGCGCGCTGACGCCACGGTCGTCACTTCCAGTTGCTCGCTACTGGTACCGCCGCTCGCTCGAGCAGGCCCAACACCCAAAGAACACCATTGAGTCATACCTCTACGATCTGGCCATCTTCGAGCAAGTCATCGGCCCGAAGCCGATCGACGAGGTGACCTCGCGTGATATCGCGCACTACCTCGGCGAGGCCAACACACGCTCGACCCGCAAGCGCCGCCTCACCTCAGTGAGTCAGCTATTCAAGTGGCTCGTGGTGAGCGCGAAGATGCTGGACACCGATCCGACCGCGTCCTTCTACCCCGACCATATCCCGCTCAAGACGCCGCGTCCACTCTTCGAGACCGAGCAGCGCGCCATCCTCGACGCTGCCGCCGCTGACTCTTCCCGCGCGGTGATTATCGTCTGGCTGCTGTTGAATCTGGGGCTCTCGCGGGGGGAGCTACTGGCGCTGCGGCGCGATCACGTCGACTTCAGCGATCGAGACGTGCCGGTCGTCTATGTCTTCTACGATAACCCTCGCTGGCGCGGGAAAGAGCGTAAGCTGAGCGCCGCCCCCGAGCTGGCCGTGCTCTACGACGCCTTCGTTGCTGAGTATGCGCCGACCGATCACCTCTTCGAGCTACTGCCGCAATCGGTCAATAAGCTGGTCGAGCGGGTCGCCCGTGCCGGCGGGATCAGCAAGCAGGTCTCGCCCCAGACGCTGCGCGACACCTACGCCGTCGAGCGCGCGCGCGAGGGGGCCGACGAAGAACAGCTGCTGACACTCCTCGGCCTGGCCGATGATTCTCGCAATCGGATGAGCGTCCGTCGCTACCTCAAGCTGGCCGCCCCGCCGGTCAATGCGCCGACCGTCTGAACGCTGATTGCCGGCCGGTTGCCGTCTCCTGTATCATTCCGGGTTGTGGCCGACGTTTCTTCCTGCCCGTATTCGGGCCGTCGGTTCGAGAGGGTATGAATCCGGACAGGGAGTAGGGAACGTTATGGCCGGCACATGTGAGATCTGTGGCAAGACCGTCACCTTTGGGCGCAACGTCAGCTTCTCGAAGCGGCGCACCAACCGCGCCTTCCGACCGAACATCCAGAAGACGCGAGTGCTCTCCAGCGGGCAGCTGACCCAGATTAACGCCTGCACTCGCTGCATCAAGACGCTCGCCAAGCCGGGCATCGAGCTGGATATCGACAAGGCCCGCAAAGCCCGCGCGTAACCCTCGACGCCGTAACCAATACCGGCCAACGGGCGCCCAACACGGGCGCCCGTCGCACGTTCACACGACATGAATCGCGCGGGGGCGATCACTCCGGGTTGCCGACGATCATGTAGCGCGCGTCTCCGGCCAGGTCTGGCTCGATCCGGGCTGGCCGGCCGGTGGCCTGCCTGGCAAATGAGACGGCGAACTCTCCCTGCGCCGGATCGATTTCGCCGACGAGCAGCCCCTCCGGCGTGAGCTGGTCGCGCGCCTGACGCAGCAGAGCACGATGCAGGTCGAAGCCGCCGCGGATCAACTCCAGATTGTGCAGCAGGTTG
>CALMXF010000125.1 GCA_937870985.1 uncultured Chloroflexota bacterium | reverse complement strand
TGCGCCAGGATTGCCTCGACATCTCCAGCCGCGTCCTCGACCCGGATGCCCGGCAGGCTCGCGAGCTCGTGCCGGAGCGCGGTCCAGCCGATGTCGTTTGTGGGAATGAGGAGCACCGTCCGTGGCGTCATGTGCGCCCGCCTTGCCTGTCGCGATGTCGCAACCATAGCATGCGGGCGCGAGTTGAATGTCGACGCTAGCAGCCGGTCAGGCAGGCGACGCGGCGTCTTGCTGGCCGTGGGCGTCCTTGAGGTAGGCCATGCAGCGCTCGAACGTGGCGGCGTCGATCAGGTCTGACGAGTGGTAGTAGTTGAGCATCGTCTTGAGCCGCAGGATCGGGAGGACGTTGTAACCCTGCTCGTGGAGCCGCTCGATACCGCCCTGCTCGCGGTCGATCAGGACGATCGCATCGCGGACAGCCATGCCGGCGTCCTCCAGTCGCGCGGCAGTCGAGAGAATCGAGGTGCCGCCGGTCATCAGGTCGTCGATAATCAGCGCTGACTGGCCGACGAGGATGCGTCCCTCGATCACCGGCTGGGCATCACCCACATCGCCGTTGCGGGATGGACGCAGATAGATCAGCGGGGTGTCGCTCTCCAGCGCGTAGGCGGTGGCAATGTGGAGGCCGCCCATCGGCACGCCGGCGATCGCAGCGAACGAGTGAATCCGCGAGCGGCGGCGGGCGTGGTCGGCCTGGATCTCGGAGTGGATCAGCCGGGCGACGCGGCGTAGCATCGACGGCTCGCTGATCAGCACGCGCGGGTTGATGTAGATCGGTGATGTTCCTGCCGTCGGGCCGAGATCGAATGAGCCGAACTGCACGCCGCCCAGGTCGAATAGCGCCTGTGCGAGATCGAGATTGGAGTCAACATCCAGCAGCACTGCGCTGCTCCCTTCCGCGCTCGTTGCCCCGGCGCCCACTTCCCCGGGCAATCCCCGCGCGTCGGGACGTGTCATAACGCCAGACGATACCACGCGGGAGACGGAAGGCGCTATGAGATCATCGCGAGGACGTATTAGACTAGTCGGCAGTCGGTCGGATCATCCCGATGCGGACTGCTGGAGCCGTTGAGGCCTGGACGAATCTCTCGTGCGTGCCGGATGAAGTTGAGCACGGAGCGACCAGTGCCAGCCACGGATACCCCGTCACGCGGCTGTCGCTCTTCGAAGAATGTGACGCATGAACTACCGCGAGGCGATTCGCTGGATCATCGAGCGGGCCGGCTACGAGAAGGGGTTTGTCGCCAATCCCTTTGCCGGCGACGACATCGCCGCACTGGGCCTGCGACGCACTGCGGCGCTCCTGCGCGGCCTCGGCTCGCCGGAGATGACGTATCAGATCGTCCATGTCGCTGGGACGAAGGGCAAGGGCTCGGTCAGCGCGACGGTTGAAGCGCTGGTCCGCGCTGCCGGCCGGAAGACCGGACTGTACGCGACGCCACACCTGCACACCTTTCGTGAGCGAATCCAGGTCGGCGGCGTGCCGGTCTCGGAGAAGGAGTTTGCGGCGCTGGCCGACGCGCTCGTGTCGATCGACGCGGACGTCCAGGCAGACCAGCCCGAGATAGGCCAACCAACCGCCTTCGAGGTCGCGACGGCAATGGCATTGCTTGCTTTCCAGCGGGCAGGAGTCGACGTCGGAGTGCTGGAGGTTGGCATGGGCGGGCGTCTTGACGCGACCAACGTCGTTACCCCCGCGGTCAGCGTCATCACCAGCATATCCTTCGACCATACCGCGATCCTCGGCAACACGCTGGAGGCGATCGCCAGCGAGAAGGGCGGGATCATCAAGCATGGCGTGCCGGTCGTCGTCGGTCCCCAGCAACCGGGGGCTTTGTCGACGCTGGAGCGGATCGCGGCCGAACGTGGCGCGCCATTGCTGCGCTGGGAGCGCGACTGGCAGGCAGCCGGGTCGTCCGATTCCGCGCGGCTTGCTGGCCCGTGGGGTGACTGGCGCGGTGTCGGGTTGGCGCTGTCCGGCCCGCACCAGGTCGAGAACGCTGGCGCCGCGCTGATGGGTGTCTGGCAACTCGATCCGGGGTTGCTGGCCGACAAGCAGCGTGCCCGCGAGGCGTTGGCGAGCGTCCGCTGGCCCGGTCGCTTCGAGCGCGTCGCCGAGCAGCCGGATATGTACGTCGACGGCGCGCACAACGCCGATTCGATTGAGAGGCTGGTCGAGACAGTTCAGTTGCGCAGCTCGCGCCCGCCGATCGTGATCCTCGGTGTCAGCCAGGATAAGGACCCCGGCGGCATGCCCGCGGCGCTGGCGACGCTCTCGCC
>CALMXF010000124.1 GCA_937870985.1 uncultured Chloroflexota bacterium | reverse complement strand
CCGCGCGGTCTGCTGGCTACATCGGATCCTTCAGGTTGGCCGCGTCGCCGCCGCAGGCGAGGTAAAGGGCGTTGTAGACGTACCACTGGCGGCGGATCGACTCACGGTCGTCGTAGCCGCCGGCCTGCGCCATGCGCTTGAAGCCGTTCGCCATCGAGTTGAGCCCGCGCGATTCGGGCGTCAGATCCTTGTTCGGCGTGTCCGCGCCACGCACGATGCGGGCGACGCCGGCCAACGCCTCGTCATCCGTCGGCCCGTACGCCTTCAGAATCGCGTCGAACGCGCACTCGTCGCCGTGATGGCCCATCTCGACGCCCGGGATGTCGAACGGGATTGCGTTCTCCTGCTCGGCGACCGCGAGCACCTGGTCAGTCGGCACGTACAACAATGTCGCGTCCGGATCGACGAACGACAGGATTAACCACGAGCTGGAGACGCGATCGACCCGCACACTTTCGCGAGTCACCCATTTCGTAGCCATTGCTCCTCCTTCGCATTA
The DNA here is from genome assembly GCA_937870985.1 of uncultured Chloroflexota bacterium. GTDB lineage: Bacteria > Chloroflexota > Chloroflexia > Thermomicrobiales > CFX8 > JAMLIA01. The sequence continues at coordinate 2,445 of CALMXF010000124.1, read as the reverse complement.
TCAACGCGGGCGAGGATACCGCCTCTTGCGGCCGATGTCACCAGCCCGCCGAACCATGGGGCTTGACAGCCTGTTGACAATGACACGATAGACGAGGTTGTGTCGGTACGTTGATGAAAGCAGGACGCCGTGTCCGAGGTCGAATCTCCTATTCAGGTTGTGCAGCATCCGTTTGTCTTCCGCATGCTCCAGGTTATTCGATCGGAGCGAATCGCCCCGAACATGGTGCGAGTGACCCTGGGCGGAGATGAGATCGCAGGGTTCCGTACGGACGCGCCTGACGACGGCATACGGCTGTTCTTTCCGGCGGATCCGACCGATGCATCGTGGCGGCCGGAGGTAGACGGCTCGAAGCTGGTCTTCGCGGAAGGCACGCGCCCGCCGAACCGCGAGTTCACAGCGCGGCGATACGATGCGGAGGCCGGCGAGGTGGACTTCGACTTCGTCGTCCATGAGGGCGGATCGGCGTCGACCTGGGCGGTGAACGCCCAGCCGGGCCACTACCTCGGCTGTAGCGGCCCGCGTCGATCGCGCATGATCGCCGGCCAGGTCGATGGCTACGTGCTTGCCGGCGACGAAACGGGCCTGCCGTCGATCGCGCGGCGACTCGAGGAGCTGCCGGCCGGCATCCCGGCGCTCGCGATCATCGAGGTGGCGAACGCTGCCGTGGAGACGCCGATCGAGACTGCCGCGGATCTGCGGCTGGTCTGGCTGCACCGCGATGATCACCCCGGTGACACGAGCAATCTCATTGCGAACACGATGCGCGAGCTCGAGCTTCCGGCCGGCAACATCTTCTGCTGGGCAGCCGGCGAGGCTGTCTCGATGCGCCAGACGCGCCGCCACCTGCTGACCGAGCGCGGAGTTCCGGAGCCGCGCACGCGCTTCACCGGCTACTGGAAGCGGACTGTGACCGACTACGATCATCACCTCCCGCTCGACGAGTAGGTTGCATCCGCCGCCGAGTCTGGTACACCTTGAGTGGCGCGCCGTAGACGGCGCGCCGCCAGCCGGTCGTCCACGCAACGACCCCGTCCCACCGAGCTGATGAAGGGGGATCCCGGTGATCCCGACGGATGAGATGGCCCATTCTGAACACCTCGAACAGCAGCCGACCCAACCGCTGCAGTCAGTCAAGCCAGTGAACCCTGTTCGTGCCTGGCTGCCGACAATCCGCTTTCTGCTGCTCTGCGCGGCGCTGTTTTTCGGCATCCGCACCGTCGCCCCGACCTATGCGATCGAGGGCGAGAGCATGTCACCTACTTACCATAACGGCAATCGGGTGATCCTCAACGGTGTCTATCGGTTTCAGTCGCCGCACCGGGGCGATGTCATCGTGTTCAACCCGCCAGTGCAGAGCACCGAGCCGTACATCAAGCGCGTCATCGGCCTGCCCGGCGACCACGTCCTGATCGAGAACGGCGAGGTGACGATCAATGGCGAGCCGCTCGGCGAGTCGTACCTGCACGGCGTCTCGACGACCTGTTACCACACTGCCTTCTGCGATCTCGTTGTCCCGCCGGGGACGGTGTTTGTGCTCGGCGACAATCGGCCCAACAGCAGTGATTCGCGTGTCTTCGGCCCGGTTGACGAGAAGGCGATCATCGGCAATGTGCTGGTGAGCATCTGGCCGCCGAACGCGATCGGCGTCGGCTCCTAGCTCACGTTCGACAACACAACTGCCCCCTCCTGTTTCGATGGCTCGTTCGTCGTAACCCGTAACGCGAGACAAAAGCGCGAGGCGTGGTCTACCATGCGTTCCAGCGATACCGTTCGCGCGCTGGAGCGGAGGTGGGGAACGCGATGAGACCACTGGCCGGCGTCTATACGATCCTGACGACGCCATTCCTCAACGACGGCAGCCTGGATGAGATCAGCCTCGCGCGTTTGATCGAGGTGTCGATCGGCGCGGGGGCGGATGGGCTGACCGCGCTTGGCGTGGCCGGCGAGGCGCACAAGCTGACCGATAGCGAGCGTCGCCGCGTCGTCGAGCTCGTGGTAGAGACGGCCGCCGGCCGCGTCCCGGTCGTTGTCGGCGCCAGCCGCGAGTCGACTGAGGCGACGATCGAGGCCTGCCGCGAGGCAGAGCGGGCTGGTGTAGCCGGCGTCATGATCGCCCCGCCCACGTTCGTCCAGCCAGGGCCGGCGCTCACTCGCCACTTCGCCCGCGTCAGCGCGGCGACGACGCTGCCGATCACGTTGCAGGACTATCCGCCAGTGAATGGCGTCACGATGTCGCCGGCCGACATGGCTGCGCTCGTTGATGCCGCGCCGTCGATCGTGACTGTCAAGCTGGAGGATCCGCCGACGCCGCAGCGCATCGCCCAACTGGTCGATCTGCTCGGCGACCGCGGCACGACCGTCGTCGGTGGCTCGGGCGGGCTCTATCTGCTCGACGAGCTCCGGCGCGGCGCGGCCGGCACGATGACTGGCTTCGCCTACCCC
>CALMXF010000123.1 GCA_937870985.1 uncultured Chloroflexota bacterium | reverse complement strand
CCGGGGCTCGGCGCGCCCGGGTGGGACTGGGCGTCGGTGACACCCGCATTCGAGCGCGCGAAGCGGCAGCTCCGCGTCCGCTCCGTCGCCGACAACGAGATCACACCCTGGCAACGGGTCTTTGTCGATGGCTGCATCGCCCACGGCATCCCCTGGACCGACGACCTCGACAATCCAGACGAGAATGTCGGTGTCGGCGCGTCGCCAGTCAATATCGTCGATGGCATGCGCTGGAACACCGCGCTCGCCTACATCGATCCGGTCCGCGAGCGGCCGAACCTGCGCGTCGTTGGTGACTGCCTCGTCGATCGGGTTGTCATGGAGAACGGCCGCGCCGTCGCGGTCGACGCGCTGATCGACGACACGTCAGTCCGGATCGCGGCCCGGCGGATCGTGCTGTCGGCCGGCGCCTACGGATCTCCGGCCGTCCTGCTGCGATCGGGTATCGGCCCGACCGACGAGATGAAACGGCTCGGGATCGCGGTAACGCATCCACTCGCGGGGGTTGGGCAAGCGCTCGCCGATCACCCTGCCGTCAATCTGCGGCTGGATCGATCGGATTCGCTGCAGACGCGGATGACGGACGCAAGCTCGTGCGGATGGTTGCCCGACGAACAGACGCTGGTCAAGACGCGCAGTAGCCGCTGCGCCGAGGCGTTCGACCTGCATCTCTACGCCGTCTCGGGTCGGTCGCCAGCGACCGGGATCTGGGACTACATGGTCTGCGTCGCCTGTGTCGAGCCATGGTCGCATGGCACGGTCACGCTCGCCTCGACGAACCCCAAGGACGCGCCGGTCATCGACCATGGATTCCTCTCCGACCCTGACGATCACGATCTCGACGTTCTGGCCGACGGTGTCGAGCTAGCCGCCGGGCTGCTAGCGACCGCGCCATTCACCGGGAGCTTCGGCCCCTCACTGGAGACACTCTCGCGCGAGGAGATCGTCGAGTTCGTCCGTGCCGCGGTCGGCATCTACTACCACCCCGCTGGTAGCTGCCGGATGGGCAGCGCCGACGATCCACTCGCCGTCGTCGGGCCAGATGGCCGCGTCCACGGGCTGGATAATCTCTGGGTCTGTGACGCGTCGATCTTCCCACGAGTCATGCGGGCCAACACCAACCTTCCGGCCGCGATGCTGGCCGAGCACCTCGCTTCAACCATCACCCAATAAGCCTCAACAGACGCGTCCATTGATGTCCAGGGGTGATCGAACCGGCCGGTCAATGACACGGGCCGGCCAGATCACTCCTCGGCGGTTTTTCCGAATTGTCACGGAATCTACACGCCCAGGCCGATCTCTGTTACGACTTTGGCGATACCCGACGACTATGGTTGTCCCATACAGATCGACGGGGACGGACTGGCAAGCACAAGATCGAAGCCCCGAGGAACGTTACCAATCGAGACAGACGCACAATCGGTGAGGACAACGGAGTCCCCACCAGGCCTGACTAATGGGAGGTGCAAGGATCGCACGGGGGAAAAGCGGGTTCGGGTGAACCAGACGAAGACAGACGCGAGAACGACGATCATGCGCATCAAGGGGGTACTCAAGTGATGACGCGCCAACGAATGTACATCCTGACAGCCTTTTCGGCTCTACTCTTCCTGTTCCTGAACTGGGCATTCGCAGACGGTATGTTCAAGCTCGGACACCTGTTCTCGATGAAGATCGGGTCGGGTGAGACTGCCACCAACTACTTCACCAACATGACGATCTTCACCTATCTGTTCCTGGCCCTGATCATCGTCGCCGGCGTCGTGCAGGCGCAGCGAATCCCGGAGTCGGGTGTCGACATCGCTCCGGTAACCACGAAGACCGAAGGCCAGACCGAGGATCCGAAGAGTTGGCGGCTGCTGCTCGGCAACGTCTACTTCGCGGTTCTCTGGCTGCCACTACGCTTCTTCATCGGCTACGAGTGGTTGACTGCCGGCGAGCACAAGGTCCGATCGAGCGCCTGGATGGACGGCGGCACTGCGCTGAAGGGCTTCTGGAAGGGCGCGACGGCGATCCCCGAAGGCGCGGTCGCCTCACGAGCCGGCACCTACGACTGGTACCACAACCTCCTGACCTACATGCTGAATAACGAGTGGTACACCTGGTTTGCCAAGCTGATCGCAGTCGGCGAGTTCCTGATCGGGCTCGGACTGATCGTCGGCGCACTGGTAGGCATCGCCGCCTTCTTCGGCACACTGCTCAACTTCAGCTTCATGATGGCCGGCACAGTCAGCAGCAACCCGGTGATGTTCGGCATCACAGTCTTCCTGGTCCTCGGCTGGAAGGTCGCAGGCTACTTCGGTCTCGACCGCTACCTGCTCCCAACCCTCGGCGCTCCGTGGAAGGCCGGATCGCTCATCCAGGGCGAAGGAGTCACGGGGATGCGCCCGGAGGCCGCCAGAGGCCCGAAGGCGCCCGCATAGCGAATCCTTCACACCCAACCCGCGACGCAGCCCGGTCCGAAAGGATCGGGCTGTTTTTGTGTCTGAGGCCGGCGACGGCTACTCCAGCCACGCCCAGGTGAACGCCTCGGCCAGATCCAGCCCGACCAGAGCGCCCTCTCGGCGGGCGCGCGTCTCCATTCGGCCACGAACACCGCCGACGAACGCCCCGCGTTGGCTTTCGTGAAGCATCAACGCTTCGACCTTCCGCTCGAACGTCGGCGCGATATCGACCCACAGGTTCGGCTCATCACCCCCGACGAGCAGCAACATGTGGACATCGAGCGACGACAGCCCCTCCGCCTGGTGCTCGGGGAAGAAGCTGGCGATACGGCAGGACGGGAACACTGCGGCCAGCGTCGCGAAGCCGACCGCGCGATGGTCCGGATGCTGGCGCAGCATGCGGGTGAGCGGGTCGTGGGTGATAACGAGATCGGCCTGAAGGCGGCGAATCTCGCGGACGATCTTCTCGCGCAGCTCAAGTGTGTCAAACACCTCGCCATCACGCTGACGCAGGAAGACAACCTCCTCGACACCGAGATGTGCCGCCGAGGCGCGCTGCTCTGCTTCACGCCGCTCGATGAAGTGGCGCGGATCGATCAGCTCCTCCTTCGGCACGCCTTTATCACCAGAGGTAACGACGAGATAGTGAATACGCGCGCCGGCGTCGACCAGCCGCGCCACCGTCCCGGCAGCCGCTGCGTCGGGATCGTCGGGGTGCGCGCCGACGAATAGCACGCGACGTGCCCCAAGCACACGCTCTAGCGCCTCAGGATCCTGCGTTGGTCGTGGGATTTCGATGGTCACGGACCCCTCCCCAACCCCTCCCCTGCGAAGGGAGGGGCTTTCTCAATCTCAGCGCCGACGCGTTCATCCCTCGTCTCTCCGTCTCCTGCGAAGGGAGGGGCTTTCTCAACCCCGGGCGCCGACGCGTTCCTTCCCCGTCTCTCTCCGTCTCCTGCGAAGGGAGGGGCTTTCTCAACCCCGGGCGCCGACACGTTCCTTCCCCGTCTCTCTCCGTCTCCTGCGAAGGGAGGGGCTTTCTCAATCTCAGCGCCGACGCGTTC
>CALMXF010000122.1 GCA_937870985.1 uncultured Chloroflexota bacterium | reverse complement strand
CCGGCGATGGCAACAACGACGCCCCGGCGCTGGTCGCCGCGGATGTCGGAGTGGCGATGGGCTCGGCCGGCGCCGATGTCGCGATCGAGACGGCCGACATCGCGCTGGTCGGCGACGATCTGAGTAAGCTGCCAGAGGCGATCGCACTCTCGCGGGCCACGGTTCGCAACATCCGACAGAACGTCGCAGTCGCCCTGCTCACCGTCGGCGCGCTGCTGGCCGGCGTCCTGTTCGGCGAGATCCACATGGCCGGCGGGATGTTTATCCACCAGGTCTCGGTGCTGGTCGTCATCGCAAACGGCATGCGCCTGCTGCGGTCGACGCCGGCGGTCCGCCCCGGACGCGATCCAGGCCGCACTCGGCCGGCCCCATCGAGCGCAGGAGAGACCGCGCTCGCCTGATCGACCGGCCAACAACAGCACGAGAGGCGGGGCGAACGAGCGCCCCGCCTTTGCGTTTGTCAGCCGGATCGCCTAAGATACCCCGGTGGGTATCTGAAGGGGGTTCGATGAAGATTGCCGCCGCCGTCTCCGCACGTGAGCTCGCCGGCCTCGATGACGCAGCCGAGCTTGTCATCTATGACACCAACGCCCAATCAGCCGACCGAATCGCGAATCCGGCCACCGCGCTACGAGCGGGCAAGCGGCTTGCTGCCGTTGAGCTACTGCTCGGCCACGACGTAGATATCGTCGCTGCCGTGCCGGATGGCTTCTGCGCTGTATCGCACGCGATCGCCCAGGCCGCCGGAATCCGGTTCCTGCCTCTCGAGCGTGGCACCGCCGAGGGAGTGATCGAACGACACGGCGCGGTCCTCGCGACGACCGCGCAACCAGAGCTGCCACCCTCGTGGCTAGCCAGGTCAGCCACAATGGATGAGCCGTCCGGGCAGACCGAGTGGCTCAGCGACCGGGCAGCCGGGGCGCTGCGCAATCGTCTCCGCCGATTGGAAGGTCAGGCCCGCGGCCTTCAGCGCTTGCTCGACGAACGGGCGTCGCTGGATGACATTCTGACCCAGCTCGCCGCGATGCGCGCCGCGCTCAACGCCGTCGGCCTGACGTTGCTGGCCGAGAATCTCGCAGACTGTCTGACGACAACCGCGGCCGAACCCGGCGACGATGATCGACTAGCCGCCGCCCGCCGCGCGTTTCTACGCCTGAACTGACGGGACTCGCTCTTCATGACCGAATTCACCGGAACGGCCGGCCACTCTGTCGTGCCAGACGATCATCGCCTCCTGGCGCGCTAGCCACTGATCCTGTTCCTGGGCGCGACACTGATACTCACCGGATGCACGACGATGGCAGTCGACAACACGCTCGCTGGCCCCGCCCCGAGTCCGACGGTGACACCACCACGCGCAGAGCCGCCGGCGACGACGCTAGCGGTCGCGCCGTT
>CALMXF010000121.1 GCA_937870985.1 uncultured Chloroflexota bacterium | reverse complement strand
GCCGGACAACGTACTCGGCGTGATCATGCCCGCTCATTCGCTGCCCGCGGACGCCGCAGACGCCAGGCTGGTGGCCGAGGCGTGGGGAATCGAGCATCCGACAATCGACCTTTCGGGCGTTGTCGACACGTTGATGGCGATTCTCCCCGAGGGAACTCAGCTCGCGAACGCGAACGTCAAGCCACGGCTACGCATGATCGTCCTCTACTACATGGCGAACACACTCGGGCGAGCAGTGGTAGGAACCGGCAACCGCAGCGAGCTGATGGTGGGTTACTCGACAAAGTACGGCGACTCAGGCGTCGATCTCCTGCCATTAGCCGGTGTCTATAAGCACCAGGTCTACGAGATCGCCCGCGAGATCGGCGTGCCCCAGACGATCATCGACCGGCCGCCGAGCGCCGGCCTTTGGGAGGGGCAGACCGACGAAGCGGAGATGGGCGTTACCTATGCGGACCTCGACCGAGTGCTGGCGGCAATGGCAGCCGGGGTCGAGAGCGGCGTCTCGCCCGACGTGGTGACCCGGGTTCAACGCATGGTGCGTGGATCCGAGCACAAGCGACGCCTGCCACCGATGTTCTCGGCCGACGAGACTGCGTAGCCACTCGGAGGCTCGCTTCGCATCGGCCAGCGGCCCGAGGGTCGGGCCGGCGAACTGACGCCCTGTTCAGGCACGGCCCTCGCGCATCGCTATGTTCAGCTCGACCTTGTCCAGCGCGATCTCCCGAGGGAATCGCAGTCGCAGCGCCAGCAGCGCGACACCGAGGCTTTCCCCCTCACTGGTCGCGAACATGCCGTCCGGCATTCCGTGCGCCAGAAGATCCGGGGCGAACCCCTCGTAAACCGCTGCGCGTTCGGCGGGATCCATCAGCATCGCCCTGGCTTGCCCGTCGTCGACTCGATCGTAAAGCAGGCCAAGACATACCTGCATCCATCGGTAAGATCGCCTCACGCTCATGGGGCGCCAACTCCCAGGCGCTGGATCGCGTCGTCATCGTGACCAGCGGCCCGAAGGGGTTGGACAACATCGACGTCGAGATCGGGGATCGACGCCACGACCGCGCGGGCGTGCCCGATCAGGCGTATCGCCGGAATATCGGCAGGCAGCACAACGCTACCGCCAACAGGAAGCCGCAGGCCGTCGATCGCCAGGTCTCCCTCAATAACAGTCAGCACTCGACATGTTGCAGGGACTGCGTCCAGAATTCTCGATCCGTCAATCGTCGCGCGCTCCAATAGAAAGTGACGACAGGCCACAAGCACCTCTCGCCAGTCGTCCAGCCAAAGTGGCGCAACCCGGCGTGCGCGGAGGAGGGGGTCAATGACCGGAAAGCCTTGTTCGAGGTGCAGTTCGCGTGGGCGTCCCCAGTCATACAGGCGATAGGTAACGTCGCTGGTCTGTTGGACCTCGTAGAGCAACACGCCTGCGCCGATTGCGTGAACGGTTCCTGCCATCACAAAGAAGACATCACCGGCGCGAACTGGCTCGCGCACGATGGACATACCGATGCTGTCTGGGTCCACGACGCCGGTTACGCCGGTTACCAGGCTGCTGCCCTCATCACTCTCCAGTATCAGCCAGGCTTCGGTCTTCCCACGCTTGCCCGGCGGCGCCGCCGCATCAGATGGATGAACCTGGATCGAGAGATCCTGCTGGGCGTCGATCAACTTGACGAGGAGCGGAAAATCGCCCAGCGACCCCGCCGCAGCCATCCCGTGCGTCCCGAGCAATGCCATGGGCATCATGCGTGCCAGATCGCCGAGCGCGATGCCATCGAACCGGCCACCCTCGATGACCGCCTCGGCCCCGCTCTCGAGCGATTCACCCACCGAACCGTCAGGGAGCGTCTTGCCCCAGGATTCCAGCCTGCGACCGCCCCACACTTTGTGATCGAAGCTGGGGCGCAGCAACAGCGGGGCCGCGATCCGATCCTTGCGTTCCAATCCTCGTCCTGCCACTGACGCTCCTTCGAAAATATCGCGACGCGGGTGGATGCCAGTTGCGTTGATCTTGGCAGCGAGCAACGATCGGCGTCAACCAAGTTGCCCGATTGAGCCTGCTCTGATAGACCTTGAGAACGAGCCTGCAGCGTTCCAGGCATTCCAGATCCTGATGGGAGCGAGAAGGTGAGCACGCTCAGAGTCCGAATCGACCCGGATCGCTGTGTCGGCTTTGGCCGATGCGCAGTTCTGGCTCAGGGAATCATCACCATAGACGAAGATACGAACAAAGCGGTCTATGACGAGCAGGAAGGCGAGAGCGCCGATCCGAAACAGCTCTTCGCCGCAGCGCGGGCCTGCCCGACGCAGGCGATCATGATCGAACAGTTCGGCCGGCGACTCTACCCGCAGATCATTGAGCCGATGCCGGGAGAGATCGCTCGCAGGCTCGCCGACGCTGAGGCCGCCGAGAAGTAGCCACCGGCGAGACTAACCGTTCTCGTTCATCGGCACGACCTCTGCGCCAACAGTCTCCAGCTGGGCAAGTACGTGGTTGCGGATCGCGTGAGGCGTCGGCACGTCCTCCAGCACGCGACCGCCGGCCATAACTGGCTGAAGTTGCGCAACCCGCCACGCGCCCGCTGGCTCCTGCCCGAGCGGCAGCACTTCGTCTGACAGCGTATCGAGGTCTCGCCAGACCTGCTTCGCGCCGCTCATCTTGCCGCGCTTGGCAACTGGCGTCCCTTCGATCTCGACGATATCCATCCCGAAGTCAATCGTTCGCGCGTTGGCGATGCTTGTCCCGACCCCGAAGCCATCGACCCACGGACAGAGGGTATCCACCTCGCGTTCGTCGAGGCCGCCACTGGCGAGGAGCTTCACATGCTCAAAGCCTCGCAGATCAAGCTCCCAACGAACCTCGCGCAGGATCTGGGCAAAGTTTCCGCGGCGCGACCCCGGCGTATCGAGCCGAACGCCATACAGCCGCTCGCCGAGCGCCTCCGCGACTCTCACTGCCTCGAATTTCTCATCCTGGAACGTGTCGATCAGAGCGATCCGAAGCGCGTCGCCTTCGACAATCGCGTCGTACAGCTCCATGGCTCGGACGGTGTCACCGACCATCAGCATCAGTGAGTGGGGCGTTGTCCCGGTCGGATCTTCGCCAAGCTCACGCGCACTCTTGACAACACTGACGCCGTCGCAACCGCCGATAAATGCGGCCCGCTCGATAATCGGGGCGATTGCCGGATGCATCCGGCGAGCGCCAAAGCTTGCCAGAACCCGGTCGCGAGCCAACACTCGTATCCGGGCCGCTTTCGTCGCGACACCCGACGCCTCGCAGATCAATCCAAGGATCGCCGTTTCGAGCCGCGCGAAGGAGAGGTAGTTGCCCTCGATCTCCATAATCGGCTCATAGGGGCGTACGATCGTCCCCTCCGAGATGCCGCGGATGTCGATGTCGATGCCTTCGAGAAGCGCGAGCACCTCTTCGAGGCCGGCAAAGACGGCCCATGGATAGCTGTGCGGAAGACTCTTGACAGAGAATTCGGCTCGCACACGTCTGTCGAGCCCGGCTTCGCGGATGATCTGCTCGGTGCGGACAAAGTAGACATCAGTTGTGTCGCCCGAACGGATCTCATCGACCGTTGCCTGGAAAAATCGCGGCGCTCGCCGACCGTCAGTCATGGTTACCTCACCGCCCCTGCCTACGCCCCCAAGCCCGACAGCATGATCCTACGCGATCGGATTGACGAACGCGATACCCACCGCGTACAGTGTACGTACAGTTGGTGTCGCTGGCGAAAGGAACGTGGACGTGGAGAAAATGCCCGGGGTGCTCAGCCGGCAGGATATCGAAGCGCTCCTCGCTGGAGATCCGCCGCTGCTCGAGGGGCTGGTAGATCCAGCCCAGCAGCTTCAGGCCAACGGTGTCGACATCACACTGGAAAAGGTCTCGCGATTCCACGGACCCGGACTGCTCGGTCGCGCAAGCCACGAGCGACGGCTGCCTGAAACGACCGACGTCCCATTTACCAGCGACGACACTGTGTTCCTCGCGCCGGGCGCGTATCAGGTTCGTTTCAACGAGACAGTGCATCTGCCCGGTTGGCTCATGGCTTACGCTCGGCCGCGATCCAGCCTCTTGCGCTCGGGCGTCGCGCTGCACACTGCAGTCTGGGACGCCGGGTACTCCGGCCGAGGGATGTCACTGATGGTCGTCTATAACCCCTCCGGATTCCGGGTAGCTCGGGACGCGCGCATCTGTCAGCTCGTCTTCCATTGTCTGACCGAGACCACAGAGACTGCCTACGCAGGCGCGTACCAGTTCGAGGGTCGATTGGCGACCTGAGAGCACGTCCGATCAGGGCAGACTCGACGCTGCGGAGCGGCCACGGCAACTCGTTGCTGAGGCCGATGACGCCCGCCCGTCCGCGGATTGTCCCAATCCTCCTTGACCGATGCCCCCCTATCGCGATCACCGCGGTCGAGCGCGAGACGACGGCGCAGATCATCGTGCAGTACGTCACAATCGCGAGGCGACGCTGCTAGACTTAGCGCCGATACATTGTCGTTGGAGAGCGATCGTCGCTGCGGCGTCTCAGGAGCACAAACCGAAGATGAACAGGTACGTTCGGGTATTCAGCGCACTCGTCGCACTGGCCCTCGTCACGACCCTGTTGGCGGCATGCGGAGGGGCTTCCACGACGCCAACGGCAACCACGCCGGCCGCGTCGCCCACGACCGTCGCCCAGGCGACCACAACGACGCCAACAGAGACCGTTGCCACGGTCACCGGCGCGTCGTCCCCCGTCGCCGAAGCCACCGTCCCCGCCCAGCTGACGAAGGTTACCGTGGGCTTCATCCCGGTTCTGATTTTTGCCCCGGTCATGCTGGCACACGACAAAGGGTACTTCGCCGACTACGGGCTGGATGTTCAGCTCGAGCCGCTGGCCGGCGGGTCAGACATGGTCGTGTTGACGGCGAACGGCAACTTCGACATCGGTCTTGGCGGAACCGGGCCGGCATTCTTCAACGCCGTCGCCCGCGGAATCGACCTGACGATTGTGTCCCCGCTCCATTTCGAGCGTGGTCAGGCGGCAACCCCGTTGGTTGTCTCCAAGAAGCGGTACGATAGCGGCGAGCTGACCAAGCCGGGGGACCTGAAGGGGAAGAAGGTGTCGGTCAACGCGCGCGGCGCAACGGAATACTGGCTCGACACGGCGCTGCGGACCGATGGCCTGACGATCGCCGATGTCGATCTTCAGACATTGCCGTTCCCCGACGTCGCAGCCGCGCTGGATGCTGGCGCGCTCGACGGAGCGATGCTGGGCGAACCACTTGTGACCCAGGCCGAGAAGAACGGGTTGGTTGTCCGCCTCAAAGCCGACTTCCCCGAGAATTTCCAGCCGACGTTCGTCTGGGTGAATCCCGGCTTTGCAACGAAGACGCCAGACCTCGCCACCGGCTTCATGGCCGGGATGCTCCGCGGATGCCGCGATCTGTGGGGTGATAACTGGGATAGCGACGAGAACCTCGCGATCCTCAACAAGTACACCAAGGTTCCGCCGGATCTGATCCGCGAAGCTGCCCGAACGTACTGCGAGCCGAATGGCGAGATCCATGCCGATGACCTCAACACATTGCAGACGTTCTTCAAGGGTCGGGGCCTGCTCGAATACGACACGCCACTTGATGTTGAGAAGCTGATCGATCGCTCCTTCGCCGAGAAGGCAGTCAAGCTCATCGGCGTTGCCGAGGAGCAGTAGCACCGCCGGAGGGCCAACCCGGTATGGAAAGCTCCACCGCCAAGCTGGAAGTGCGTGACCTCGTGGTTACGTATCCATTGGCTCGCGCGGTTGTGACGGCGATCGACCATGTCTCGCTCTCGATTCCGGCCGGCCAGTTCTGCGCCATCGTCGGTCCATCAGGATGCGGGAAGAGCACGCTGTTGCGTTCTATTTCGGGGCTGGTGAAGCCGGCCGCAGGCACGATCGCGATCGCCCATGAGACCTCCGACAAGCCATTGCAGGCAATGGTCTTCCAGGGCCGATCCGTTTTCCCGTGGATGACCGTACTCGAGAACGCTGCCTATGGTCTGGCAATGCGGGGCGTCGACCGGCAATCCCGTGAGGCTACCGCCGAGCGTTTACTGCGGCAGGTAGGGCTGGGCGAATTCGTGAGGGCCTTTCCTTCGCAACTGTCCGAAGGGATGCGCCAGCGTGTCGCTATTGTTCGCGCGTTCGCCGTCGATCCCGAGCTGCTGCTGATGGACGAGCCGTTTGGCGCGCTCGACGAGCAGACCCGGCTCACCCTTCAGGGCGAGCTTCTGCGTATCTGGGAAGCGACGGGGAAGACCGTCGTGTTCGTCACCCATTCGATCGACGAGGCGATGACGCTGGCGGACCGGATCATAGTTCTCAGCCCACGGCCGGGAACAATCAAAGCGGACATCACGGTGCCGTTCGCTCGCCCCCGCACAATCGAAGCGGTTCGTTCGGCGCCGGATTTCGCGTCGCTCTTCTTGCGAATCTGGTCGCTTCTGCGCGATGAAACGCTGTCCCCGGCTCCGGCGGTGACGGCATGACGAGCCTTGCTGCGCGCCGCTGGCTGTCGCTGTTGCTGGCGTTCCTCGGGCCGATCCTCGTCCTCCTCGTCTGGGAGATACTCGCGCGAACCGAAACGATCAACCCGCTCTTCTTCCCGCCCCCGACATCTCTGGAGGCTACGGCACGCGGGCTGATCTCTTCTGGACAGCTCTGGGATGACATCCGAATCAGCATGCTCCGCGTAGGGGCGGGGTTTCTGATCGCCGCCATTCCAGGTGTATTAATCGGGATGCTGATGGGTCTCTGGTGGCCAGTTCGAGCTGTCATCTCGCCGATCGCGGCGGCGTTTTTCGCGGTGCCGAAGATCGCGATCCTGCCACTCGTCATCATCATCTTCGGTATCGGCGAGATATCGAAGGTCGCGATGGTTGCGATCAGCGTCTTGTTCCTCGTTGTCCTTGCCACCATGAGCGCCGTGCTGGAGATCGAGAACGGTTACTTCGATGTCGCGCGAAACGCAGGAGCCAGCGTTTGGCAGCAGATCCGGACGGTCGCGTTGCCGGCCGCGCTGCCGGGTATCTTCTCCGGCCTGCGACTCGCCCTTGGCTTCTCGCTGCTCGTGATCGTCGGCACCGAGTTTCTCGCGGCAAAGAACGGCATCGGCTATCTGATCTGGAACTCATACCAGACGTTCGCTATCGAGAAGATGTATGTCGGGTTGATTGTCACCGGCCTGCTCGGCTGGCTGCTCAATTTCGTGATGGATGAAGTGGAGTGTGTTGTGATGCCCTGGCGCTCACCTGCCGGCCGGCGACTCTCGATTCCGGTGCCAGAATTCGCCCGCAACTGGTTCATGGCAACTCGCCCGTTCTCGTTCACTGCCTCGATCATCCCGGCACTCGTCGGGACAGCGTTGGCGGCGTACTCCGGATCCTTCTCAGCCGGCCTATTCCTTCTCGTCGTCGTGGCGTCGTTGCTGGTCCATGCCGGCACGAATCTCATCAACGACTACTTCGACCACAAGCATGGAGCGGACACCGCGGAATCAGTCGGCAACGCCGGGTTCATTCAGAGTGGGATCATCAGCCCCAGGGCCATTCTGGCCTTCGGGCTGGTTCTGTTTACGGTCGCGACAGCACTCGGGCTGGTCATCGTCGCGCAGGTCGGTTGGCCAGTGCTGCTGTTTGCTATCCCGAGCGTGCTGGCTGGCTACTTCTACACGGGCGGACCGAGACCACTGGGATATGTCGCGCTCGGCGAGGCGACCGTCTTCCTGTTCATGGGTCCGGTTATCGTTGTCGGCGCCTACTACGTCCAGACACAACACGTCTCGTGGGAAGCAATCGTGCTGTCGATCCCGGTCGGCCTGCTGGTGACCGCCATTATTCAGGCGAACAACATCCGCGATATCAGTGATGACACTGAGGTCGGCAAGCGGACATTGGCCACGTTCATCGGCCAGCGCTGGGCGCGACGCGAATACGCCGCGCTCGTCATCGGCGCATACGTCGTTATCACTCTCGTGGCCGTTGGCGGCCTGCTGCCGGCCGGCCTGCTGATTGTCTTCCTGACCATTCCCCGAGCAATCGAGCTGGTGCGAATCGTGAGTCGGCGCGACGACGCGGGCATGCTGAATACAGCATTGCGCCTCACCGCCGGCCTTCATCTGCAGTTCGGCGCACTGCTGTCACTCGTTCTGTTCATCGCCGCGATCCGCTAAGCGGCCTCGCCGTTATTGGCGCCCGGCGTAATCCAGAACGAAAACGTCCCGAAGCGAAACACGTCGTGATCCGGATGACGCTCGTCTGGCTCACGACCCGACCAGATCGTTTCGTATGCCTGATGCATGGCAATGATCTCTGCCGGCGCAAGCGGAGAGCGATTATGCGACGGGTAGATATGGTCGACGATCGACGCGAGCTCGGCCAGCGTCTGCAGCGTCGCTCGATACTCCCGCGGATCGCTGCCGGCCCGAAACGCGAACATCGGGCCATCATAGACCGCGTCACCCGGGAACATCACGCGAGCGTCGCGGTCGAGAAACGTCAGGCCGCCGGGTGAATGACCGGGCGTGTGGAACACCTCGATCGTCCGCCCACCGAGGTCGATGAGATCGCCTGTGACGAGCGGGGCCGCCCAGTTCGCGCCAGCGATAGCGGCACGCTGGGCATCGAATCCCGCGGGAAGCGATCCATGGAGGTGTTCTGGCTCGAGCCAGCGTCGAAATCGATCGTTCGGGTAGCCGGCCGCGAGATCCTCCGCTTCGGTCGGATGCACCATCACACGGGCGAATCGACTCGTAGCGCCGATGTGATCAAAATGCGCATGGGTCTGCAGGACGATAGGCGGCTTGCGACTCAACTCGGCCACCAGTCCCGCGAAATCGCCTACCCCCATCCCGGTATCAATGACCGCGACGGCATCTGTTCCCTCAATGAGGTACGACTTCACGTCTTCAGAATGCAACGGCTCCGCGATCATCACCACCCCATCGCCGAATCGCTCCACCTCAAACCAGCTCTGATACCAGGTCCCCATTGAAGCCGCCCGTTCACAAGCACAATCGACTGGGATATGTGGCCCACGTCCGGCTCGCAGAGTACGCACGCCAGCCAACTTCGTCAACCCGCCGTTGACAGCCGCGACGTGCCGCGCCTATCCTCCTGCGGCTCATATGGAGCGCGTGTTCGGGAGGGGGATGCCACGGTGGCCGAACCAACGTCGATGTATGACCTTGTCAAGACGCTGACTGAGATTCCAGGGCCAACAGGCCAGGAGGATCTGGTTCACCAATGGTTAGCCGATCGCTGGTCGGGCGTCGCCGAGGAAGTCATCGTCACCGGAGTCGGCAACGTCCTTGCCAGAATCGGCGGGCATGGCCCCAACCTCATCATTCTCGGCCACGGCGATGAGCTGACGCTGATGGTGACTTCTATCAGCGACAACGGGCTCCTCCGCGTCTGGCCAGCAGGTCGTGATCTGCGCGGACGGCCGGCGCTCCGGTACGTACCAATCAATCAGCCAGTCGTCGTCATGGCAGATTCTGGCCCGACTGATGGGCAGCTGGTCTACGCCAGCGGCCATGTCATCAGCGCGTCAGAGGAGAAGGGGCATTTCGACTGGGCGGACTGGTTTGTAGATCTCGGCTATACCAACCGTGATCGTGTGAT
>CALMXF010000120.1 GCA_937870985.1 uncultured Chloroflexota bacterium | reverse complement strand
GGGAACTGCCAGCTGTCGACGGAGGGGTCGAATCCGGGCCAACGCGGCAGCCTGCTCCGTGGCCGCGTGCGTCCTGGCGACCGCGTTCGCCAGATCGACGCGGTCGAACATCTCCCACGTCTTGTTGTAATTCGGGCCGGCCGCGTAGGCGATGCCCCAATAGGCCATTGCGCACGACGGATCCGCCTCGGCTGCTCGCTCGAAGCAGCGGATAGCCTCCTCGTGGTGAAAGCCATAGATCCAGCTCAGGCCACGGTCGAACCAGCGCTGAGCGTCAGATGAGGCCGTGGTGACCGGACGGGTGTGAGCGCCGAGATCGAAATAATCGGTCATCAGGTTGTTCCTTTGCTGCGTTACGACTGTCTCGGGGAACAATCGCGGGAGACGGGGCGGGCCAACGAACTACCAGTCATGAGGATCAATAGTGGAGGATGGCGAGCCCATTGTCCACTGATCCTTGCCGGCCGAGGCGAGATGAGCCTACGATGGCATACCTTCTGCGTCGTCTGGAAGTGCCCGGCACGGACGCGAGGCCAGCTGCAACGAGGCGGCGCCCGCCGTGCCGACTACGGGGGAAGGGTTCAGTAGCTGCATGGCTAACGGTATTGTCGTAATCGGCGCGGGGATTGCTGGTGGTAGAGCAGTCGAAGCGCTCCGAAAAGAAGGGTTCGAGGGAAACATTACCCTGGTCGGTGCAGAGCCGGAGTTGCCCTACGAGCGTCCCCCTCTTTCCAAGGGGTTCATGACAGGCGAGATTGCAGAGGGTGCGTTCACCATCACGTCCGCCGAGCAATATGCCGATCAACGCATCGATGCCCGACTGGGCCGGCAGGCTACAAGCCTCGATCCGACGAGCAAGAGCGTGACACTGGACGACGGTGAGACGTTGGAATACGACCAGTTGCTGATCGTAACCGGCGCTTCACCAAGGCGGATGACGGTCCCGGGCCACGAGCTCGCCGGCATCCACTACCTGCGCACCCTGGCCGATTCACGGGCGATCCGCGACGACCTTGCCAACGCTGAGAACGTGGCGATTGCCGGGATGGGATTCATCGGCGCTGAGCTCGCGGCATCGGCTCGCACACTCGGCAAACATGTGACGACGATTGAGTCACAGCCTGTGCCGCTGGCGCCCGCGCTGGGCCACGAGGTGGCCGAGCGGATCGTCGGTATCCATCGCAGCCACGGCGTCGAGATGTTTACCGGCGAGAGAGTTACCGGCTTCGAGGGCAATGGCCGAGTCCAGCGGGTTGTCATGGCTTCTGGCCACGCCGTTCCTTGCGACATGGTTGTCGTGGGAATCGGGGTCATACCGAACACACAGTGGCTCGAGGGGTCGGGGATCGAGATCGAGAACGGCATCGTCGTCGATGAATACTGCCGGACGAGCCTGCCAGATGTTTTCGCGGCCGGTGATGTCGCCAACTGGTGGAGCCAACGGTACGGTCGACGGCTGCGAATCGAGCACTTCGACCACGCCGGCAACCAGGCGGTTGCGGCGGCGAAGGTGATGCTCGGGCAGGATAAGCCGTACGACCCGGTGCCGTATTTCTGGTCCGACCACTACGACATCAGCCTGCAGGTGGCCGGCACGACTCGCGATCACGACGAGGTGATCTTCCGAGGCGCCGTTGCCAGCGGGTCGTGGTCGGCGTTCTATCTCGCGAGCGGCGAGCTACGCGCGGCGTTGTCCGCGAACCGATTCAAGGATTTCTCGGCGGGACGGAGGATGCTACGGGCCGGCACGCCCGTCACCGCCGACCAGCTTGCCGACGAAAGCATCGAGCTGAAGACGTTACTCGCCTGACACTACGGGTACATCTCCTGGCTCGCGGCGTATCGCATCGTGCTTCAAGTAGAAAGGGAGCCTGCCATGCGCAGCAGAGCACGACTTTTCGGCCATCCGATTCACCAACAGCTGATCGTCTTCCCGCTGGGACTTCTGGCGACGGCGACACTGTTCGACATCATCAACCGGATCTTCGGCTGGACCAGCCTCTCAGCGGCTGCGTACTACATGATCGCGGCTGGAATCATCGCCGGCCTCATTGCCGCCGTATTCGGATTCATTGACTGGACTGCAATCCCCAACGGGACGCGGGCGAAGCGGGTCGGGCTGACCCACGGCGCGAGCATGTTCGTTGCCGTCGTCCTGTTCATCATCGCCTGGTTCCTGCACGACCACAGCAACCCATCGGCGTTGGCGCTCGTCCTCCAGATCGTCGGCTCAGGCATCGCGGTCGGCGGCGGCTGGCTCGGCGGCGAGCTGGTCGACCACCTCGGCATCGGCGTTGAGCCGGGCGCAAACCCCGACGCCGCTG
>CALMXF010000119.1 GCA_937870985.1 uncultured Chloroflexota bacterium | reverse complement strand
GCGCGATGCTGGCGGTTGTCGCCGGTTCCGACGCGGCACGCGCCGTCCAGGCCATCAACGACGCAGGGATACCTGGAGCAAGAATCGGCACGCTGACCGCAACGCCCGGCCACTGGCTCACAACGTCGGGGCGACGCTTGCCTCTTCCGACCTTCGCGGTCGACGAAATCGCCCGGTTCTTTGCCGAGGATGGTTACCGCTCACGATAACGCCCAGTGTCTCAGGCGTTCAAGCAAACAACGGGCGGCCTGACCGGCCGCCCGTTGTTGTGTCACGTGTTCGAGCTAGATGTCTTTGGTGAGGGTGACGAGAAACTCCGCGTTGTTCTCCGTCTTTGCCAGCCGCCCGATGACGAGTTCGGTGCCCTCGGTGCCGCCAAGCATCGAGACCATCCGGCGCATCGTGTAGACCTGTCGGAGCGCATTCTCATCGAGCAGCAGGTCTTCACGCCGCGTGCCGGAGCGTTGGACATCGATTGCCGGATAGATGCGCCGCTCGGCCAGCTTGCGATCCAGGTGAAGCTCCATATTGCCGGTGCCCTTGAACTCTTCATAGATGACGTCATCCATGCGGGAACCGGTGTCGACGAGGCAGGTTGCGATGATCGTCAGGCTTCCGCCGCCCTCGATATTGCGTGCCGCGCCAAAAAAACGCTTGGGAGGGTAGAGCGCGATCGGGTCGATGCCGCCGGACAGTGTGCGCCCACTCGGCGGCACTGCCAGGTTATACGCTCGCGCAAGGCGTGTAATCGAATCGAGCAGAATTACGACATCGCGTCCGCCCTCGACCAACCGCTTCGCTCGCTCCAGAACCATCTCGGCGACCTTGGTGTGATCCTCGACCGGCTCGTCGAACGTCGACGAGACGACCTCGCCATCCACCGACCGTTTCATGTCGGTGACTTCTTCTGGCCGCTCGCCGATCAGGCAGACGATCAGGTGCATATCCTCGCAATTTGTCGTAATTCCATTGGCGATCGCCTTCAGAATGATCGTCTTTCCTGCCTTCGGCGGGGAGACAATCAGACCGCGTTGGCCACGGCCGATGGGTGCGACGAGGTTTACGAGTCGCGTCGAAAGGATGTGGGGTTGTGTTTCGAGATCGATGAGCTCCAACGGAAAAATCGGCGTCAATCCGTCGAAGTTTGGCCGACGTCGCGCCGTCTCCGGATCGAGCCCATTGACTGCTTCGACACGTAGCAACGAGTGAAACTTCTCGTTGTCCTTCGGTGGCCGGATCTGACCCGCGACCTTGTCACCGGTGCGCAAGCCAAATCGACGAATCTGCGACTGGGAAACGTAGATATCATCGGGACCCGGCAGGTAGCGCTCACCACGCAGAAACCCGAAGCCATCTTCGATGACATCAAGGACGCCTTCGCCCCATTTAAAGCCAGCCGTCTCGGTCTGCGCCTGAAGGATGCGATTCATCAGGTCGGCCTTCTTGTATCGCTGGGGGTTCTGCACCTCCATCGACCGGGCCATCTCCTGAAGCTCGGGGAGCTCCTTCTGCATCAGTTCGATGATGTTGATCGTCAAGCTGTCACGCTGAACGAGATCGGCATCACGTTCGCGATATTGCCCGCGATTGCGACCGTTATTTCGCTGACCGTCATGCGGCGCACGATCCCCATCGGAGCCGTCCGGCGCTCCTCGCCGGCCATCGAAGCGATCACGTCGCACCGGGCGCTGTTGGCGGACGGGCGCAGGCTGACGCCCGCGATCCTGAATCTGGCTGTCCTGTTGCTCGACCACGGTGGAAGTATCCGCTTCGACAGGGGGCTCAACAGACACCGTAACCGCCATGTCTGTGCCGGCAACCACGGCCGGCGCCGCCGGCACATCTGGACTTGGCGCCTCCACGGCCTCCGCAGGAGGTTGAGGCGCGACTTCGACAGATATCTCTGCCGTCGAAGCCTCATCAACAGACGTCTCGGCTTCAACTTCGACCTTGGCTGGCTTTCGCCTTGGCGCGCGACGCGGCTTCGGCTTTTCGACGTCCTCAATCGCTTCGTCGACGACGTCAGTGCTGGTTTCCTGGGACATGATTCACCGTTTACGTTCGCGCCATCGCGGCGCATGCGGCCCTGAGACGGGCAAATCATCAAACCAATCTCAACGGGAGGCGTCTCGGCGATATTCGAGACGAGAGAGTCAGGATAGACGTGCGGAAGGGCTCGTTTGTGATGACTGCTGCATTGTGATGGGATTGTGGCGCTGAAACAAGCCCGAGGCAGGCACGACGCGTAGCGTACCATACCGCACTATATCAATACTTCAGCGCCACGTCAAATATGCGAATTCCCAGAACCCTAATACTCAGTGACCGAGATCTGCTCAAGCTTGTCGAGCCGATGCGATGCCGCAATGCGTCGGATCGTGCCTGATCGCGAACGCATTACGAGTGACTCTGTCGTCGCGCCGCGTCCCGTGTAGTGGACGCCCTGGAGCAGCTCACCATCGGTGATTCCGGTCGCCGAAAAGAAGACATTATCCGAAGATACGAGATCATCCATTCCGAAGACCTTCGTCGTGTCCAGGTTCTGCTCGCGGACGATTCGCCATTCGTCCTCGTTGCGTGGCCAGATGCGGCACTGCATGTTGCCACCGATGCACTTGAGGGCGCAAACCGAGATCGTCCCCTCTGACGCGCCACCGATTCCCACCAGAAGATCGACACCAGTTCCTGGCAAGGCAGCCATGATCGCTCCGGCGACATCCCCATCCATGATCAGCTTGATTCGAGCGCCGGCCGCGCGAACCTCGTCAATAATGGATGCATGACGCGGACGATCGAGAATCACGACTGTCAGGTCCCGAACTGCCATTTGCTTCGCTTCGGCAACCCGGCGCAAGTTCTCAGTAACCGAGACCTCGATATCGATCACATGGGCCGCCTCTGGCCCAGTGGCGATCTTTTCCATATAGGCGATCTGAGGCGGGTAATGCATCGTCCCGCGCTCCGACAACGCGACGACCGCTAGCGCGTTCGGCATTCCGTTCGAAAGCAGTCGGGTCCCGTCAATCGGGTCAACAGCGATATCGACCCGCGGCTCGCTCCCCGATCCGACATTCTCGCCGATGAAGAGCATCGGCGCTTCGTCCTTCTCGCCTTCACCGATCACGACGATGCCATCCATCTCGATCCGGTGGAGGGTTGTCCTCAATGCATCAACCGCAGCCTGATCGGCGGACTCCTTGCTGCCGCGCCCCATCCAGCGTGCGGCAGCGAGCGCGGCTGATTCGGTCGCTCTCGCCAGCTCGAGAGCCAGGTTTCGATCCGGCTGCATCACGAGTGACTCGCTCATCCCGAGTATCTCCCTTCGTCAGAACGGAAACGCACGTCGCGCCTCCGCGTCCGTGTCCTCGAGAAACGCACTAATGGCCTGCACGACGTCATCGGTTGACCCGTGCTCGATCCTGCAAGTGGGCAGTGAGTTTACAAACGCGTCTCCGTAACGGCGGGTAACGATGCGGCGATCGAGAACAACACACACGCCCCGGTCATCGGCGCTGCGGATCAGTCGCCCGAATCCTTGCTTGAACCTTAAGATCGACTGCGGAACCGCGTAGTGGCCAAACGGATCGTCAAGCAGTTCGCTGCGAGCCGCGAAGACGGGGTCCGACGGCACCGGAAATGGCAGCTTGCTGATCACGAGCAGGCTCAGCGCACTCCCGACGATATCGACCCCTTCCCAAAATGAGTTGGTGCCCAGAAGCACGGTGCGGGGGTTCGCCCTCAACCGTTCGATCAACTGCCGCGGTGAACCGTCGATGCGCTGGCCGAGAACCAGAATATTCTGCGCTTCCAGCTGGCGCTTGATCGCCCGATAGGTCGTCTGCAGCGCGCTATGCGAGGTGAACAGCACCATCGCTCGTCCCTCGGTTGCCTGAGTCAGGCGCACGACCGCTTCCTGGAGGCGCTTCTGGTGGCCAGCCTCGCCCGGCTCCGGCACATCTTCGACAAGCGCCAGTAGCACAGATCGTTCGTAGTCGAATGGCGACGGGACACGAAGCTCATCCGCGTGATCGAGTGAGAGGCGGTCGCGGATGTAGTCGAATGAGCCATCGGTCGTCAGAGTCGCGGAGGTCAGTGTCACACTGTCGCAGCGATGAAACAACTGATCATTGAGGATCTCACCGACATGCAGCGGCGCGGTGTGGGCAGTTGTCTCATCAGTAGCTGGGCGCCGGCTAAGCCAGTAGATCGTGTCTGGATTCGGGCTGGAAACGAACTCGGCCATTCGCATCCGAAAGAGATCCAGTTCCTCCTGAAGGAGCTCGAGCTCAGTTCGAATCTCCGGGCGTGTCGTCATATCCTCATCAGGGATGAGATCGAGCACGCGGTCAAAGTGCCGCATGGCCTCAAACAGACGGCCGAGTGGCGCGCCGAGATCGTCCCATTCGATCTCCAGTTGCGACCAGCCGGGATCGCGACGAGCCGACCCGGTAATTCGAGTCTGTCGATCGTAGCCGGTAGCCTCGTGCTCAGATCGGTCCATGAACTCACCGAGCGCGCCGAAAAAGCCATCGACACGAGAGAGACATTCCTTCGCGGCAGCGAGGCCGGCCGCCAGCTGTTCCTGTAGCGGGCCGGCCTGTGCTCGCGCTTGTTCGAGAGGACTTCCCGCGATTGCGCGAAACGCAAGGCCCAGCGTCCCACCGACGCCAACCGGCTCCGATTCGGTGACAACACGGTGAATCAGATCGAGCGCGTTAGATCGTGAAAGCGAGTGGCCGACCTGGGACGTCGCTTCAGCCTCGAGGTGATGGGCTTCGTCAATAATGAGGTTCCGAAACGGCGGAATCACCGAGTGCCGTGCCAACATATCGGAGAGCAGCAGGGAGTGGTTGACGATGACAACGTGCGCCGCTTCGGCGGACTGACGGGCGCGGAAGAGGAAGCACTGGTTTCGCCGATGGAACACGCACTGCCCCGGAATGCAGGAGCCTTCCTCCTCGGCCAGCCGCTTCCAGTATGGACGCTGGTCCGGTGACAGGTGCAGCTCAGCAGAGTCACCGGTGTCGGTCTGCTGGAGCCAGGCAATGACTTTGGCATAGAGTTGGGCTTGCGGCTCCGATGTCGGCGCCTCACGCTGAGCCAGAAACCAGCGCCGGAGACAGAGATAATTCGCGCGCCCCTTGAGCACTGCCACCCGGAGATCTCGTAGCTTGCCCAGTTCATCGTCGCCCGGACCAGATTGTTCTGCGGCCGCGAGTAGCGCTGGGAGATCCTTCTTCATGAGCTGATCCTGCAGCGCGATGGTGGCCGTCGAGATCACGACTCGGTCGCCCCGCTCGACCGCATGGAGCGCTGCCGGGAGGAGGTAGCCAAGCGACTTCCCGGTGCCAGTGCCAGCCTCGACGAGCAACGCGCCCCCCTGGTTGAGGTTTGTTGCTACGGCATGCATCATCTGCGTCTGCTGCGGACGAAGCTCATATCCGGAGATAGTTCGCGCCACCGGCCCGTCGATGGCCATGGCGGCGTCGAGCACGTCCGGGGAAATGGGCGAATCACTGCCAGTTGGCTCGAGCCGTTCCGGGCGTTCACGCGGCATAAGGAACATCGCCTCGGAGCTCGCGGTTCCTGCGCCGGCCAATTGCGCCATGAGTTGCGCGCCGATCGACGAGCCACCCAGATCGACAGCCTCCTGCCGTCGTTCGCGAAGGATCGAGGCAAAGAAGCGACCGACGTGCGTCCCAGTCGATGTAGTGACCGAGATCAAGCGCTCGAGTGTCGCGTCGTCGAACAGATCCGCCCGCTCTGCGAGACGATTGAAGACCGCCATCGTCGTTTCAGCGTCGGCCACAGCGCGATGTGTGTTCGGCACATCGACGCCGAGCGCGGCAGCGACCGTCGCGAGGTTGTAGGCAGGGAGCTCGGGCAACATGATCGTAGCCAGCTCGAATGTGTCGTACCGGGTGTTGTCAAAGCGCAGCCCGCTGGCTGTCAGCATGTCGAGATCCATGCCAACCGACTGGCCAACGATCGGCGCCTGGCTGACAAAATCCCGAAGACGGGGGGCGATAAGCGGGAATAGCGGGGCCGCTCGAAGATCGTCGTTTGCCAGCCCGGTCAGTGACTGAATGCTCAACGAAACCGGTCTGGATGGTCGAACGAGTGTCTCGAAGCGGTCGATCACTCTAGCGCCACGGAACTTGATCGCGCCGATCTCGATGACCTCATCGCGGCTCGGGTCCATGCCCGTCGCCTCAATATCGAGCGCGACGCAGACATCCCTCATCAATACGTTACCCAGATTTCGTCGTAGCGCCAGAGCCGGCTGCGAGGAGGACGAGCTGTGCGAGCCCTGTCGCGATTGGCTCGACGTCGATAGTCTCGTTGACCGTATGCCCGCCAGTTCCGCGCGAGATGCCGACGCAAACCGCCGGAATCCCGAGGCTGATCGGGATATTGGCATCCGTGCTTGACGCCTCGAAGATCGGCTCCATGCCGAGGGCGCTGAGCACGTCGCCCGAGCGCTGAACAAACGGGTGCTCGATTGGAATCTCGCCGGCCGGCCGTTCCCCAAGCACCTCGATGTCGACTCCGAGGCCATCGCCAGCAGCCGATGTTGCGATGTTTCCGATCCGATCGACAAGATGACGCAGCGCCACGGAATCCACCGATCGCATGTCAATCACCGCCGACGCACTCGCCGCAATCGTGTTGACCGACGTTCCGCCCTCGATGACGCCAACATTGTAGGTCGTCTTCGGTGACGACGAAACCTCGAGCTCATCGATGGCCGCGATAATCCGACCCAGGCCATGGATCGCGCTGGGCTTTCCGAACGCGCCCCAGGAATGCCCGCCGGGACCGCGAACCGTTACCTTCCAGCGCACCGAGCCGACAGCGCCGT
>CALMXF010000118.1 GCA_937870985.1 uncultured Chloroflexota bacterium | reverse complement strand
GCCAGCGCCACAAACCCCGCGGCCAGTAGCGCGCCGAACGCAGCCGCGCCCAGCAGACACGCCGCCACGATCACCACGTCCCAACCCGTCGGCAGCCGCGTCTCATGCCGGCGCATCGGAGCGCGCGTTACTGGCGCCGGTCGTGTTTGCTGGCGCAATGCTGGCGCAATGGCTGGCACGATCCGTGGCATCTCAACCGTCGGCTCGATGTCGGGGAGTAGTGGCGGGTACCCGCCACTACGGAGCAGGACGTTCCGCACGGTCGCCCGGCCCGATATATGCCCACCCTCGGATAGCTCGTACTCGGTCGGCGTGATGCGGCCCCGGATGTAGTCCAGGTCAGGGCGGCTCATGGCTGCCCCTCCAGCCACGCCGTCACGGCGGCGATGTCGTCGGGGTGCGTTGCGAGGACGCCACCGTAGATGCCGCTGACGCCATGGATCGCGCCATGAGTCGGGGTGATGATGTAGCCGGGTACCACGTGGCCATCGACACGGGCAATGGCGACGATGTAAGCGCCGTTGATCCAGACCTGCTCGTCAGGCAGGTACAGCCAGCCATCGCGCACGTAGGCGATCACAGAGTCCACGACGCCGGCCTCGTCGCACGTTGAGCAGATGCCGTATCTGGTGTAGCCGGTGCCCCGGCAGTCCGGGCACTGCGTGCCCTCGCGGATGACGCGGCGGCTCATGCTCGCACCGCCTGATCTGTCAGCCGGTCGGCGAGGTCGCGCGCGTAGAGTCCCGTCATGCGCTCGTCAGATATCTGCATCGTCCCGTGTGGGTGCACCCATGTGATGATGTGCTGCGGAGCCACCCACGTGCTGAGCGCCATCCCGTAGCCCACCGCGTCGTGCCCGGTGTACGGGTGCGGCCCGTCCAGGAGGAACGCACGCTCGACAATGGCGATTGACTCGCCGCGCATCGCTGCCATGTGCCGCGCCGCGTTGATTGCGTCGTTGGCGCTGTAGAGATGGAGCGCGCCGCCGCTGCGCTCGATGAGGCTGGCAAGCATCGGGGGTGTTTCGTGTAGGCGCTTCATGTGCTATGATCTCCCTGTCCAGTTACTCGGATACGTCCTGCTGAGGCCCGGCTATCGACCGGGCTTCATGCCGCGTCACGCGGCTCGACGACGCTCCACTCGGGCACCGTCAGGCCAGCGTCATGCCCACGGCGGCGTGTGCTCTCGGCCAGCTCGCCTCGCATCGCGTTGTCCGCCATGCGCTGCGCGATGCTGGCGACCTCGGCTGCATGCACCACATCTCGCGCCTCACGCGCCGCCCGCATGCCCGCCTGCCGGATTGCAGCCATCTCGCCAGTAGTGATCCGGCCATCGGCGACGCTGGCAATCACGATCGACACCAGCCGGTCGACCGCTTCGTCGGCCTCTTCGGCCTCTTCCATCACAGCCTCGGTCAGATAGGCCCGAGGCCCGCGCAACCCCATTCGATCCTCCAATCGCGAAAACGTTTTCTGCGCCGGCTCCTCATGCGACGCTGTGTCACAGAGAGGAGTCACGCCATGCCGGCCCACGCCAGCCATCAGCCCGGTCACGTCAATTCGAGTGCACGGACGATTGTCCATACCCGCGCCGGGCTGATGGCTGGCGGCGCATATCGTGGGGGGATACACACCGCCAGCTGGAAAGGGGGTCATCGGCTGGGTCGCGCGTGGGGTCAGACCGCGCCCAGCACCCAGCGTCCCGAGCAGCCCATGCGGATCGAGAGGCACCCCGATACCGGCATTAGCCCGTGGCGCTGGGTGCTGAGCACGAGCGGGGTTGCCGCTCATGCTCAGCGAGACAGGGGAAAGGGACAGAAAGGTGGATGCAAAATGGTTCATGCGACGCGCTCGCTCTCAGGCGCGTTCGCCTGGGTTGCGGCAGTCTCGGCCGGAGTTGGCCGTGTTAGCCGCTCGACGAGCCAGTCCCAGCCGGGCCGATCCCGGTGTTCCGGCAGAATCTCGAACGGACGGGCGTCGAGGGGCATTGGAGACTGGTGGTCTGTCATGCGACACGCTCTGCATCAATATCGCTGGTATCAATTCGGCTGTTTCCCGAGGCCAAATAGAGATCGAGCGCCTCACGCACGAGCGCAGTGCGACTGGTTCGCCGAAACGCGGCGAGCCGATCAACGGCGGCGACCTGGTCCGGGTCCACCTGAATCGTGATCTGAAGACGATGGCCGCGATACGTTGTTGGGCCGGGAGAGCGCTTCATGAATCCTCCTGTTACCAATCCTGCTGATAACAATATCACTGTTGCAGTTGCGTGTCAACGGGTTTACATGTATTCCACTGGTATGAATACGCCTGATACAGGTACGCCTGCTACTGATCGTCCCGAGATACTTGGCGATCTGGTTCTTCGGCGCCGGCGGGAGCTCGGGCTGACCCAGAAGCAGGTGGAGGCGCGGTCAAACGGGTTCTTGTCGCAGAACTACATCTCGCAGGTTGAACGTGGCGAAGTAAGCCTGCCGGCGTTCGACCGGCTCGATGCGTTCGCCGCCGCGCTCAACCTGTCAGTCAACGAATTGAAGATCGCCGCAGGGTATCCCATTGTGACCGTCAGGGTCGAACGGCCCACAGAGACGTTCGACCCCTGGCTGAAGTCGATTGACGACCTGTCGCCCAAGGATTTCGAGCGCCTGAAGGCTGCCGTCCAGGAGCGCGAGGAGCGGAGGCAGCGTGATGAGCATGGTCGTTCATGATGTTGTGGTGCGTTGGCGGCAGCGAACCGGAGTCCTGCATTCAGCCGAGTGGGACGCAATGCTGGACGCTCTTGGCATGGATGTCGAACGATGCGATCTTGGCGATAGCATTCTCGCTGCGGTTGTAAACGATTGCGTATACCTCGATGAGCGCCTGCACGGCTGTCTCGCCGCATGGTGTGTCTGGCACGAAATTGGTCATGTGCTGCTGCACGCCGGGGGGCCACTCTGGTGGGCATCTCGGCCGCAAGGGTGGTTGACGGTCGCCCGCTTCGAGCGGCAGGCAGATGAGTTCGCCCGCCTGTTCCCGATCTGGGGACACAACGATTCGATCAAGTGCGAGGAGCGTAACCAGTGGCTGTAATCGTAAGAGCGGTCATTGTGCTGCTCGCTATCACTGTGGTGGCATGTGGCGGCAGCACGGTCGAGGAGAAGAGCGAGGCAGTGCCGGCAAGCCCAGCCATCCCGATCCTCCCCACTCTCGCTTTACCAACGCCAACCTCCGTAGTTACCTGCTCGACGAAGGATGGGCGGAAGGTACGGCAGCTGATCGAGTCGGTGGCGCGCCGCTGGGATGATGCGCTCGAGCTAGCCCAAAGCACGCCGCGCATCCAGCTCGCGGCGCAAATCTCGAACCTCCAGCAGATTCGTCGCGACCTTGAAGATCAGGACTGGCCCGACTGTGCGGCTTCGGCACGCCGTGCGCTTGTGACTGCCATGAATGCGGCAATCGACGGCCTCATCGCCTTCATGGCAGACAAGCCTGACACCACCGTGTCTGGCCACTTCCGCGACTACGCTGCTGCGATGGACTGGTTCACGAACGAGATGGCAACGCTTCGCTGAAAGGGCGATGGCATGAAGATTTTCCCGGAGCACTGGCCGACAGGGGCGAAGGCCGTCGTGTTCGGTGTCGTGTTGGTTGTGGTTATCTACGCGTTGAGCAAGTCCGGCAGCGACTCCAACTCGGCTCGCGATACTCCCACTCTCACGCCTACCAAGCAGTCGGCAAAGACCTACACCGTTCAGTACATCCTGAAGACAAGCACCGCGCAGAACGTTCGCGTTGTCTACAACAACGCCACGGAGGGTATGGAGCGCCGGGAAAACATGTCACTGTCCGCCTTCCACCCGACAGAATGGAGCTATCAGATGGAGCCGGGGACACACGCCTACATCTCCGTTGATACGTCCCAGAAAACCCCTCAATCAGTGTCCGTTTCGTGTGAGCTGCTCGTCAACGGTGTGCGGAAGGACTACACCGAGGCAAAGGGGCCGCTTGCGTCAGTGACCTGTAGTGGGATTGTCGGGCGGTAGCAATACGCTGCATGTCATGGTGGGCGGCATAGTAGTCAAGGCAGACATCTGGTGCGTTATCGAATGTATGTCGATGAAGTCGGGCAAGCGAATCTCGCGACTTCAGTCCACGACCAGGAGCGCTATCTCAGCTTGACTGGCGTCATAGTCGAGTCGAACCACGACCGCGAAATGCTCCAGCCCGGCATTGATCGACTGCGTGGCTATTTCCCTCAGTCATGGCGTGGCAAGCCGGTAACACTCCATCGCCAAGAGGTGTTACGCCGCCAGGGGCCGTTCAAGATCCTGTTAGACGACAATGTGCGCTCCCGCTTCAATGCCGACCTGATGAGCTTGATTCGCCATCTTGACTATGTAGTCATCACGGCCGTCATCGACAAGCGCGCCCATTTGGAGAAGTACCAGACGTGGCACTTCGACCCATATCACTACTGTCTGACGGCACTAGCCGAGCGATACGCCCGATTCCTTGAAGGCCAATCAACGACCTCCGAACTGGCGACAGGTGACGTTCAAGCGGAAGTGCGTGGGAAGCGCGAAGACAAGAGGCTCAAGCAGGCATACATGAGCTTCTATAACGATTCGGCGCACCTAACGGCTATCCCCACCGCAAGCATTCAACGGGCGCTGACGAGCCGAGAGCTCAAGTTCGGAAATAAGAACGACAATATCGCAGGTCTTCAACTTGCTGACCTGATCGCCTATCCGTGTTACCAGAGGGTGAAGGCTCGGCAGTTTGGCCAGGAGTGCGGGGCGAGCTTTGGGGAGCAGATAGCGGACATCATCGAGGGCAGCAAGTTCCGCCGGAGTGCAATGGGGACAATCAAGGGGTATGGAACGAAGTGGCTTCCTTGAGGGAAAAGAGAAACGGCCCCTAAAGGGCCGCTCGGAGGCGACTGCCTCCCCCCTCCAGCTAACTGGATTGGCTGCATCCTATCAGTTTCTATCGTGCTTCGCAAGAATGTGACAGAAGTCAAGCAGAGCGTTGCGTCGTGGCGAACAATGATCTATTCAATCCCACAGATGGTGCATTTATACGCGTAGATTACGTGCCTCGTGCGCGACGTGTTCCGAGCGGTTGAACATAACGATCTGGGTTGCGACAACATGACACAACGAACTCGCGCTGCGCTCTACCTCCGCGTCTCCACGACACGTCAGGAGGAAGGCTACTCCCTGGAGACACAGGAGGCCGGCTGCCGCGCCTATGCGGCCCAGCACGGCCTTGACGTCGATGAGGCGCACGTCTATCAGGAGGTCTTCACCGGCGTCGAGCTGTGGGAGCGCCCGCAACTCACCCGCCTACGCGAGGCGATCCACCGCCAGCAGATCGACGCCGTCATTTGCTATGCCATCGACCGGCTGGCGCGTGATCCGGTGCACCTCGGCGTCGTGCTCTCCGAAGCCGACCATAAGGGTGTGCGAGTCGAGTTCGTCACTGAAGCGATCGACGACACGCCCGAGGGCCAGCTGATCCGCTTCGTCCGGGGGTACGCGGCCAAGGTCGAGCACGAGAAGATCCGTGAGCGGTCGCTCCGCGGCAAGCGGGCGCGGGCGCTCTCCGGCAAGCTCCTCGCTGGTGGTTCCAGCCTCTACGGCTACGACCTCGACCGCGAGAACGGCGTTCGGACGATCAACCCCTCCGAGGCTGCCATCGTCCGGGAGATATTCCGCGCCTACGTCACTGATGGCGTGGCGATGAACGACATTGCTCGGCGGCTGAACGCGCGTGGCCTCCCCTCGCCGACCGCGCACAAGCGGGTCTACGCTGACGCCCGCACGCCAACATGGAGGCAGGCCACGATCCGCAACATCCTGCTACACGAGGCGTACATCGGCGAGTCCTATGCCTGGAAGTGGCAGACAGTCAGCCGTAACAAGGCGCCGGTTCTCCGCCGGCGCGAGGAGTGGATTGCGCTCCCCAAGGACACGACGCCGCCCCTCATCGACCGTGCCACGTGGGAGGCCGCCCAGCGCAAGATCGAAACGAACCGCGGCGAGCACGCGCGGAATCGCGAGCGGCCGGCCCTTCTGCGTGGGCTGATCTTCTGCGCGGTCTGTGGTCGGCGTATGTGGGTGGACTGGTATCACAAGCGTCTGTACTACCGCTGCCCAGCCAAGACGCTCACCGGCGAACGTTGCGGCGGAGTCATCGTCCAGGCGAAGCCGGTCGAGGAAGCCGCCTGGGCGCATGTTGTCGCCTGCATCCGTGATCCTCAGCTCATCGAACGTGAGTTGATGGCCGCGACGCCCCAGCTCGACCAGCAGGTGATCGCGGAGATCGAGACGATCAACCGGCGTCTATCGCAGGTCGTCCGTGGCCAGGAGCGGTTGTTGGCGCGGTACAGCGAGTCCGAGTCCGTGCCGTGGGAGTTGATCGAGCGAGAGGTTGCGCGAGCCGAGGACGAGAAGGCGCGCCTTCGGGCCGACCTCGTTCAGCTGGAAGCGCGGCGCGCCGGCCACAATATCGCCCGTCGGCAGATTGGATCGCTGACCGCGTGGTGTGAGCGCGTCACGGCGAATCTGGACGCGATGACCTTTGATGAGCGCCGCCGGACGTTGGAGGTGCTAGCGCTGCGGGTCTTCGCGTCTGGCTTCGAGTACGACTTCCGGCTCGATCCGCAGGTGTTCTAACCACACTGTCGTGTCATTGTAGATATACATCCAGCCAGAAGGGGGATTTTCTGATGCTCGATCACTCGTGGGCTATGATGTCCGATATCTATCGGACACAGCGATGCGCAGCAGGAGTGGGGATCATGCAGAGCATCGGGCAGCTCATCCGGGAGCGCCGGTTGGCGCTGGGGATGACGCAGGAGCAGTTGGAGCAGCGGACAGGGGTTTCGCAGACGTACATCAGCCAGATCGAGCGAGGGCACACTCAGCGGCCCGAACCCGCGACCCTGCGGGCGCTCTCGTCCGTGCTGGGCGTGCCACTACGCGATCTGGAGATTGCGGCCGGATGGATCGTCGTTGAGACGGTCATTCGTGATGGAGTGGGGATCGAAGTGACGGGATGCCTGCCGGCTCGCGCCAGCAGCGTGCCGGAGGAGGATGACCCCATGCTGGTGCGTGTGCTCCCCGAGATGCTGGCCGGGGCTATCGACCCGTTCGCGCTCATCGTCGAGACGGACGAGATGCTGCCGTGGGGCATTGCTCGTGGCCACTACCTGATCGTCGATGGGGATCGCCAGCGAGAGCCGGGCGATGGCGATCTTGTTGTCGTCCAGACGGAAGGCGGCGAGACGGCGCTTCGGCGATGGGATGTGACCGAGCGCGGCGTCACGCTCCGCACTCCCGATGGCACGCCGTGGGCGACGTTCTCTGCCATCGCGGAGACGGGCTTGCAGCTTATCGGCGTCTACGTCTATCACCTGCCACCGCTGCCGAGACGGCGGGAGAACTAATCTCTCGTGCTAAATAGGTACCGACTCCGGAAAACGGAGCTCGGCGAAGCCCCTGGAAGCCCCCTCACACTGCTAGACTGGGAGTGCCCTCCCTGGCGCTGACTCCGACAGGGAGGCGTCCGCAGAATCGCCGCGTTGGGTTACTGCTCTACGCGGCGATTCCTTTTCCCTCTGGGCCTGTCCGCTCATCAATGAACGCGCGAAGGTCGGCGCCAGCTATCCGGTAGCCGGCCTTCCGGCCTAGCATCGTGCCGCGCAACTCCCCCGCCTTGAGCCATCGTCTGACGGTCTGCTCGTGAACCTGAAGTAGCTCCACGATATCGGCGATTGTGTAGAAGCGCTCGTCTTCGATCATCGCGCCCCCTTTCTGTTATTGACTATAGCACAGCGTCACAACGAAACGCTTGACATGTATGCAGCATGATGCTAAGATATGAGCAGTAAGAGGCAATGCGGACGCCTCAATCGGAGTCACAGACAGGAAGGGGTCACACGATGGTTATCACGGCACGACAGGCACG
>CALMXF010000117.1 GCA_937870985.1 uncultured Chloroflexota bacterium | reverse complement strand
CCGACCCGGCTGGTGTCCCGGTGGCTGCGTTGCCGCCGCACCCGGCAAACAGAGTGCCAGCCAGCAGCGCCGCGACGGCCACGACGATCCAGTGTTGCCGGAAAATCAGGGTATGCATCGATCTCCTCGTTCCTCTCATCATGCCGGCAACCTGCCGGTTCAATCTCCGCGCCGGGCGTGGGTCTGCCACGGCAGGACAAGCCGCTCGATGAGCGACACTAGTGCGAACAGCGCGATTCCCAGCAGCGCGGCGATCGTGACGGCTGCGTACAGGCGCGGTGTCTGGAATTGCGACGCCGAGCGAGTCATCAGGTATCCGAGGCCGGCCGACGCGCCGACCCACTCGCCAACGATCGCGCCAATCACCGACCACGCAGCGGCGATCCGCGTGCCGGCCAGCAGCGCCGGAAGGGCCGACGGGAGGCGGACAATCCGCATCAGCTGCCACCGGCTCGCGCCCATGCTGCGGAGCAGCGCGACGGCGTCGGAGTCGACTGCCCGTAGGCCTCCGACCGTGGCGACGACGATCGGGAAGAAGCAGGTCAGCACCACGACGATGACCTTCGGCGTCAGCCCGTAGCCGAACCAGACCAGCAGGATCGGCGCGAGCGCGATGATCGGGACCGCCTGGCTTGCGATCACCAACGGATAGACGGCCCGCTCGACCAGCCGCGAGCCGACGATCGCGATGGCCAGCGTGATCCCGAGGACGAACGCCAACGCCAGCCCGACCAGCATTTCCTGCAGCGTCGTTACCGTGTGGCGCCAGAGCAGCGCCCGGGATTCGATCATCTCGCGGACGATGTCGCTTGGCTTCGGCAGGAACCACCGCGGCGTGCCGGCGATCCGGACTCCAATCTCCCAGCCGACGATCAACACCGCAATCACCAGCACGGGTAGCAGCACTCCGGCGACGGATCGCCAGGGAATGCTCCGCCGCCTGGTCGTGCCCGGTTCCGCGCGGGTGGCTGGCAGAGCGCGTTCACGCTGGGCGCTTGTCACCGACTCGATCCCATCGCGAACGCAACCTCGTCGTGGAGGGCAGCGAGTAGCCGGGCTTTCTGGGCAATTGCCTCCGGGAGATCGACCATCCTCGGCTCGCGTGGCCGCGAGAGAGTGACACGCTCGACGAGCTTGATCCGGCCCGGGCGGGCAGTCATGACCACGACACGGTCGGCAAGGAGCAGCGCCTCCTCGACGTCGTGGGTAACCAGCAGGATCGTGCCGCCGATGTCCTCCCAGAGATCGAGTAGCCACTCCTGCATCGAGCGGCGGGTGAGGGCATCGAGCGCGCCGAACGGCTCGTCGAGGAGCATCGTGTCCTGCCCGATGAGGACTGTGCGCAGGAACGCCGCCCGCTGACGCATGCCGCCGGAGAGAGTTGCCGGGTAGTGGTCGCCGAACCCATCGAGACCGAAGCGTGGCAGCAAGTCGCGCGCCCGCTTGCGTGCGTCCCCAACGTCGCTTCCGGCGATCTGGGGGCCGAGGATGGCGTTGTCGACAACAGTGCGCCAGGGGAACAAGGCATCGCGTTGCGGCATGAGCGCAACCCGCCCGGGCCGCGGAAGCCCAGGTCGTCCATCCAGCCGGACCTCGCCCTCGTCCGGGTCGACTAGGCCGGCGATGATGCTGAGGATGGTGCTCTTGCCGCAGCCGGACGGTCCGACAAGGGCGACGATCTCGCCACGCCCGACTGAGAGGCTGACGTCCTCGATAGCCTGGGTCGCGCCGAACGTCTTGCCGACGCCGCGCAGGGTAATTGCTTCGTTGTTTGTCGATATCGTCGCCACGGTTCCCGTCGATTCTCGTCGCGGGACCCTGGCCTGGGGACAAGCGCTGGGCGGTGGCTGGCAACAAAAAACGCCGGCGCCATCGCCCAGCGTTCGTCGTGTCCGAAGCGTTCACCCGCAACGCGTCGCGAGTGCAGACATTCCTACGCTGGCATTACCCAGGTCAGGTCCTACGGTCGGTGGCGGACTGGCCACCCTCTCAGCCTGGCTCCCCAAGCCCCCGTCGCTCCCCCGGAGCGTTCGATTGTGGCTCCGATTGAATCAGGGAATGTCGCGGGCGTCAAGGACGCCCGCGTCCTGCCTACAGTTCGGTGACGACCGGGAGGATCATCGGGCGCAGCTTGGCCTTCTGGTACACGTAGCGCGCGACGATGTCTTTCACCTTGCCGACCAGGTAGCCGTAGGACATGCCGCCCCGTCGGAGCTGCCGCTCGAGGTAGCTACGTAGCTCGGCCTCGGCGCCAGCGATCAGCTTACGGCTGTCCTCGTCATCGAAGCGGATCCCGGTCAGCTCGGGTCCCGCGATGATCGCGCCGCGGGTGAGATCCACGACGACGGTCGCGATGATGACCTGGACAGTGTCCAGCTCGTCCCTTCGACGTAGCACGACGTTGCGATACCGGTCGTTGCCGAGCGCGTCGACCAGCACCGACCCGCCGTTGACGGCTGGATCCTTGCGCGCGTCGATTCGTGAGAACGAGATCGGCACGCCCGACTCGGGGATCAGGATGTTGGCGCTGGGGATGCCGGTCTCGATTGCCATCTGCTTGTACAGGTGCATGTGACGGTACTCACCGTGGATCGGGACGCAGAACTTCGGGCGCAACAGCTCGATCATATGCTGCAGCTCGTCACGGGCGGCGTGGCCGGAGACGTGGACATTTGGCTCGATCGCGGAATAGCAGACGTTTGCGCCACGGCGGAACAGGTTATCGATGGTCTGCGAGACGGTCTCCTCGTTGCCCGGTACGGGTGTGGCAGACAGGATCACCGTGTCCCCTTCGGCGATCCGCAGCTGCGGGTGGTCGCCGCTGGCCATTCGCGCCAACGCGGCCGAGGCTTCACCCTGCGAGCCGGTGGTCAGGATCATAACCTGATTCTTCGGCAGCTTGGTGACCTCGTCCACCGGGCGCATGACTCCGGGGGGTGGGTTGATATAGCCGAGGTCGCGGGCGACGTCGACCGATTGGACCATGCTACGCCCGACGACGGCGACCTTCCGACCGTGATGGGCAGCCTTCTCGATTGCCTGTTCCAGCCGGAGGATGTTTGACGCAAACGATGTCAGAATCACGCGCCCCTGCGCCTGGCCGATGATCCGGTCGAGTGTCTCGGAGACGATCGCCTCGCTCGGCGTGCTGCCCTCGCGCTCGATGCGGACGGTGTCGGAGAACAGGGCCAGAACGCCCTCGTCCCCCATCTGGCGCAGGCGTCGTTCGTCGGTGTGCGGACCGAGCGGCGGCGTCGGATCGAACTTGAAGTCGCCCGTGTGGATCATCCGGCCGACTGGCGTGCTGATTGAGATCGCCATGGATCCGGGGATCGAGTGGGTGACCGGGATGAATTCGACCTCCATATGGTGGCCGATACGATATTTCACGCCCGGATCGATCGGCATGAAATCGACGAGGTGCGCTGCCTTGGCCTCTTCCAGCTTGTTCCGCGCAAACGCTAGCGCCAGCCGGGACCCGTACATGGGAACCGGCGCGATGCTATCCAGTTGCGGGACGAGATACGGGAGTGAGCCGATGTGGTCCTCGTGGCCATGGGTCAGCAGGATAGCGCGGAAGCGGTTGAGATTTTCGGTGAGATAGGTCGTGTCGGGGATGATCAGGTCGATGCCGCGCTGCTCCTCTTCGGGGAACTTTGCTCCGGCATCGATGAGCACCAGGTCGCCCCGGTACTCTATAGCCATCATATTCTTGCCAACCTCGCCGACACCGCCGAGGGGAATTGCGCGCATTCGCGGTCGAGCCATCTGTCGATTGTCCTCCTTGCCGTGCCGCACTGGCCGGCTTACATCAATTCCCCTCAAGCATACCGCGCGGCGCTGATTTCCTCGTTGCGACACAAACACGCGTTGACGCTCGCATGCCAGGATCCGTAAGATGCGGTTGTCCCCCGGCCTGGTGGACGTTCGTGTGTGTCTGGCGGCGGTGATGGATGAGTGACGAGCGACAGGACAACCAGAACGGCGAAGCCGGCGTGCGAGACACGATCTGGAAGCAGCCGGGAGGAAGAGTCTCGATTCCGGCGAAGCAGGCGACGAAGGTCGATGTCGGTGATATCGCGGCGACCACGGTGCTGCTCGATCGGTCTGGCGCAGAGCGCATCACCGCCGAGCGTGTGTCGATGGAGCGCTCTGGCGCGAAGGCGTTAGAGACGAAGTCTGCTCAGCTCGATCAGTCCGGCGCGCTGACGATCGGCGCAGACAACGTCGTGCTGCTGAAATCGAGCGCCGTCCAGGTGGTGGCTCAGGAAGCGCGAGTCAAAGACAGCGCGATTGTCCTGCTCAGCGCCGACCGGGCGACGGTCGAGGGCTCGCGCATCGTACTGTTCGCCGGCCACGCCGACGGGCCAGTCGAGCCGCTGCTGA
>CALMXF010000116.1 GCA_937870985.1 uncultured Chloroflexota bacterium | reverse complement strand
CTCGCGCTGCTGGCCGCCCTGCAGCACCACACCGACGACGAACGGCAGCCAGATATCGGCAATCCGATACAGGAGCACGGCGGCCAGCGCCTTGCCCGATGGCACGCCGAGGCCGGTCAGCGCAACCGTCATCGAGAGCTCGACTGCGCCGAGCCCCTGGAACACCGGCGCGATGAGCAGGAAGAGCGTGCCAACTGCGTAGCCCACCAGAGCCTCGCTGAGGGTTGCCTGCCAGCCAACGGCCCGAAGCGCGGCGAATAGGACGCTGATCCCGACGATCTCGACCACCAGGTTGATCCCCAGCGGCGAGACAAGATCGCGCGCGCGGACGCCATGCTGATGCGATTGCGCGACGAAACCGCGCGCCCACTCTGCCAGCCCGCGCGATGGCAGCTTGTCCAGCAGCCGCTCGCTCAACGCCGAGCCGCGCAGCAGGACGACGAGACCGACCATCAGCACCGCGACGATCACCAGCATCGCCGCCGACCCGATGACAATCAGCCTGGACAGGCTGCCAGCAACGGAGATCACAATGAGCGCCGGAAGCAGGACCAGAACGAACGACCCGTACCCGAGCACCGAATTGACCAGCGCGACAAAGAGCGCGTCGGACGAATCGACGCCGGACCGGCCAAACGCCCGAACCCCGGCATAGACCGATGCCGGCCCGCCTGCTGGCACAACCGTGGCGACAATTATGCGCTGGATCTGGGCGTTGATCAGAGCACGGACGGGGATCGGTGATCCGATGCGTTGCAGAATTGGCAGGAATGTGAGCCCAAGCACAACCTGGAGCAGCAGACCGCCGGCAATCGCCAACGCCAGCCAACCGGGCGCCGCCGTCCGTATCGCGCTAACAGCGTGGACGAGCTCTCCGCGTTCGCGCTGGATAAACAGCGCCAGAACCGCTGCTCCAACCAGCCACATGACGGCGGTCTTCGCCACAGATCGCAACCCCGGCCAACGAAATCTGCCCTGGGCGGGTACGATATCCATCACAGCCTCGCCTGCGCGTACGATCGATCCGTGGGCAAACCAGAACCGCGGGAGCATCGCATCATGATACACACCCATCGCAGCCACATGGTCGCCACAGAGACCAGCAAGCAACCGACCCCAGTGCCAGTTTCCTTCCGCAACATCCCGTTCACGATCGTCTCGCTCATCATGATCCTCGTCGCCTCGACCGCTGCCGGGGTCATGAGCGGTCCGATATCTGAGACGCAGACCAACCGCTGGGGACTCGGCGACGAATCGATTTCCAGGCTGCGATTATGGGGACTGTTCACCGCCAACTACCTCATCGATAAGCCCGTCGCGATCATCTCGACGTTCGTGATGGTCATCGTCTTTCTTGGCTGGATCGAAATCCGTTATGGAACGATGGCGGCGGTCGCGACCTGGTTCACCGGCACATGGGTGGCGACGGTGGTGGCTGCGATCATCTGGTGGCCGTTTGCCCTCCTGGGTATTGCCCAGCCGCTCGCCGATGTCGCGATACCTGAGGTCGGATCGTCGGCGGCGACGTGGACGGCGCTGGGGGTCGTGCTCGGCTGGCCGGGCAAATGGTCGAGAGGGTCATTGGTCGCCGGCCTTGCCTCCACCACATTTCTGACCGCTCTCCTCATCGATCACCGGACGTTCACTTCCGTCGAGCATCTCGTCGCGTTTGCGTTCGGCATGCTCGTCGTCGCGCCGATGCTGGCCGGCTGCGCTCGCCCGGTCTATCTGGATCCCGCGTTCGCCGCACGGTTCCTCGTCGGCTTGTCTGGCGTCACGGCATTGCTGACCGCCGTGTCCGTCGGCGGCACTGGCTGGCCCGTGATGGTGATTGCCGGGGTGGCGCTGGTCATTCTCGGCGTGTGGCCGATATCACCGATCCCAACGCTTGCGCTGCTCGCCGTTGGCGGCGTCGCGAGCGTCCTGGCGACGCCAAACCCGGCGACGATTGTCGTCTTCCTCGGGGCGGCCGCGATCCTGGTCTGGCCCGATATCTTCGACCGCGACATACTGCGGGGAGCGAGCTAAGCGGTTTCGTTACGACGCTGGTGACGGCGGCGTCTCTGCCTCAACGAGAGGCGCTGATCGCTGCTCCGCCTCCCGCACCCGCCGGATCAGCAACGTCAGGCTGATGATGGCGATACCCAGACTGATCAGCTCGACACCGAGCCAGTCGACAAACGTCGGGCCGCGCAGGCTATTGAACATGTCCCACAGCGCGTGCAAGACAACCGCCAGGGCGAAGGCCCCGACCACGGCACGGTTGATAACCGGCCGGCCCAGTCGCGCTCGCTCTCGCCAGAGGACTGCGCAGATGAGGCCGGTCCAGGCTGCGTGCCCGGCCGGCGAGAGAAGTCCGCGCACGAGCAGTGTCTCTTCGAGGGTGCCGATATTGCCACCCGACTGGATGAACGCGACAAACGCGTACCCCATCGTCTCCAGCGCAGCGAAACCCATGCCGGCGGCGACGCCGAAGGTGATCCCGCTCATCTCGCTCCGATAGCGACCCCGAATATAGAGGATCAGTGGCACGAGGAGCTTGGCGCTCTCCTCAATCACCCCGACGCCCAGGAGCGTCAGCGGCCCCAGGTCGCGTAGCGTCCGGTACTCAAGGATCCCGGCAATGATCACGCCGCTAGCGCCACCCCACAGGAAACAGACAGCCACTGTCGACAGCGGCAGCGGGTCGCCCTGCGCACGCCCGCCGAGATACGAGACGAGCGTCACCGGCACAAGGAACGCGCCGACCAGGATGAGTGAGGGAATGAAATTCGGGTTCCGGGTGCTGACCATCGTCTTGTCGATCAGATAGAAGAGCACGAGGCCGCTGACGAAGATCTGGAACCAGCCGGCCCGAAGAACTCGCACAAGAAAACGTCCGTCTGTCCTTCGCGATTCCGGGGTAGCGGACGTGTCGAGGCTCATTGTCCCTGCCTGTCGATAGCGATCCGACATCTGGCCGCCCGTGCGTTGATCGACAAGCGAGCGGCGAACCCTACTATGGGCTATCCCGAGAACACGCACAACAGTTGCCAGCAGATGGGAAGCCGTAGCGACCGGGGCGTTGTCGCAACGTCAAGAATGTCGCAGGAACCGAAGGTAAATCAATGCGAACACCACGACGATCGCGATATTGCCGATGAGCCGTTTCCCGATCTGATGCCTGAGGAACAGGAAATCGACGGCAACGATCGTGACGATCATCAACGCGACGAACAGCACATGCACGGCTCTGATCTCCATTGTGCCTCCAGGAGCTGGTGGCCAGGCCGAACAGCCGACAATGAGCCCGACCACGGTGACAATACAGCGATGGCGCCGGCAGCGCTATTGGACTGTCAACGTCAGACTGTCCGATCGGCAGCCTGTCGTTTGTCCTGTCATTTTGAGCCTCAGCGAAAGATCTCCCACCCGTTCGATCCAGTCCAGCGCGGGAGAGATCCTTCGGCTGCGCGGGCGCCATCGCCCATGTATAGACCGGGGACATAGGTAACACCCGGGCAGAGGATGACAGATCGAAGGGGTGCCTGCCGCACCAACGTACTCGTCACTTTGACGTTGACAGCCCACTTTGGCCGGGCGGCCCGTCTCGTTCCCGATCGTGGGGGCTGGCCGAATCGTTCGATCTGCGGGTAAGATGAGCGGAGCGTCTCGTGGCAGCAACGCCGGGGACGCGAGCATGAGACAAACATCCAGAGGAGGGGGTTCCGGTGGGCAAACTGTTCCCGATCGCGCTGCCGTTTATCGCGGCCGGCACGGCGCTCATCATCGCCATCTCGATCGGCGTGGCCTTCCTGGCCATCACCGATGCGGCTGGCGCCAACGCTACGCTCGTCTTCGGCACGTTGTTGACGATCGCCGTCATGGTGGTTGCGGTGCTGATGTCGATCCGCGTTGAGAAGGCGTATCACGAGGGCACCGCAAAGCGTGCGCTCAGCGACTGATGAGCGATGAGCGTTCGCGACAGATCGCCGCGTTGGCCGAGCGCTTCCGCGACTATCTGACGCACCAGACCGACACCGATATCCTGGAGATCGAGGCCGTGGCGACCGACCACGGTCTCTGCATTACGGCATTCGACCGGCTCGATGTTGCGTTGGAACTGCTGCTGGACATGGCCAGCGTCTATAGCGACGCTGGCCCGGCGCGCGGCGCGCTCGAGCCGCTGATCC
>CALMXF010000115.1 GCA_937870985.1 uncultured Chloroflexota bacterium | reverse complement strand
GTTCGATTGTTCGCGTATACCTGCTGCCACTCAGCATTGCAATCGCCGCTGTCCTGGCGATCTACAGTCGTGTTATCCCCCTGGCCTTCTTCTTTGATGACCCAATCGATCTGACACGCGCCGAGAGTCGGAGCTACTGGGCGTTGTTGTCATCGTCCGAAGGTTATCAGTACTATCGACCAATTCCGTTCGTCATCTGGAAGTTGCTGCGCGGAGTGCAGGGTCACTTCGACCACACAACACTGCATCTGATTCCGCTCATCGCTCACGCCGTATCTGGCTGGCTGATCTACCTGCTCCTCCGGCGACTTGGGACAGGCTATTGGGCGCTCGTACCCATGGTCCTGTTTCTCACCGCGCCGTTTCACTATCAGGTGCTTCCGATCATCGGGCCAACAGCACACGTCCTGGCCGGTATGTTCCTGCTGGCGAGCCTGAACCTGTACGCCGTTGCGCGGCTACATGACGACTCGGGCCAAGCTCGCTACCTCCATGCTGGCGCGCTGATGATGTCGATCCTCGCGCTCTGGTCGCACGAGTCGGGCGTCGTTGTCGCACCGCTCATCGTTGGGCTTGAGGCGGTGGTCATGTTGAGGCAGTCCGATCGTCGACCATCGCTCTGGCCGCTCGCCCATATTGCTGCGGCAGGTGCATTCTTCCTTGTCTGGTCAACGATCGACAAGCTGCCGTCCACTGAACAGACGAACCTCGCCGAAGCCGGGCCAAAAGCGTTGTTCTTCCTGCAGGGCTTCACCTACCCGGTCTCGGCGCAACTCATCTGGCTTGAAGATCATCTGGGTGTTTCCGTTGGCATCCTGCGGGCTGGCATCGCCGCGATCATGCTCGGGCTGCTCGCGTATTGGTTTGCTATGAAGCGAACAGAGAATCGCTGGATCGTGGTCCTTCCGCTGGCTGGATTGGCGATTGGCACTGTCGCAGCACTGCCATCAATGTTGCGGTTGTCGTGGGGGTATGTCGAGAACGGGCCACGCCTGCTCTATCTCGTGATGATCGGGGCGGCGCTATTCTGGGGCTTGCTGCCGTCGCTCGATTTCGGCAATCGGCACGCCACGCTTGTCTGGCGTATCGCCTCGACAGCGCTATTGTTCAGTGTCGTCGTGCAGTCGTGGCGCTTCGTCAACGTCCGGCTCGATATGTTCGAGAGCGGCAGCGCAACGATCGGTTCGATCGTCCGGCTCGGCGAACAGTATCGAGGTCAGCGGATCGTCGTCGCCAATATGCCATCGTGGTTCGCCCTGGGGGGATATGAATATCGCTACGGCCATTTTGGTATTCAGGTCGTGCCGTTCTACCTCGGCCTGGATGGAGTCGTTTACGTCAACTCAAGCCAGATGGCTCATGCTGACGTGCAGTCGGTCTCGTGGCAGCCAGACGTAGCTGGGGGTCCCTTCTCGTTCGGCCCACACGGGGTAGACACGACACCCGGACAAATGGACAGTCTGCTTCGCGAGGGATACCGATTGGTGACGGTAACTCCAACCAGTGACCATTACACCGTCCGGGAAGTCGGCCGCTTGACGCCAGACGCAGCGACGCAATTACTCACCAGTCCGGGTAGCATCGACGGCAACACCTGGCTGGATTCCATCCGCGCGGCGCGCACGAAAGCGAATCCAGAATTGCTGACGGTCTTTGTCACCTGGAATGTCGTCGGTGCGCTCGATGAGAACGCCGAAACGGTGATTGAGGTCCGTGACGACGCCAATCACCTGATTTATCAACACGTCGGCTACGCTCTCGGCGGCATGTCCGCGCCACGCCTCTGGCAGGCTGGCGACAAGATCGCCGACTCGGTGGCTTTTCCCGTCCCGAATGACGGCGCCTACACCGTCCATGTGGGCATGCAGCGCATTGGAACCGGAGAGCGACTGCCGGCGTACCTGCCCGATGGCAGCGCCGCGGTCGATAATATGCTCCC
Source organism: uncultured Chloroflexota bacterium (assembly GCA_937870985.1). Classification (GTDB taxonomy): domain Bacteria; phylum Chloroflexota; class Chloroflexia; order Thermomicrobiales; family CFX8; genus JAMLIA01. Next base: position 376 of record CALMXF010000115.1, on the reverse strand, counting down.
TGTCGGTACGGTGCATGTCGTCGAGGGGCGGATCAGCGTCGATTCACGCTAACCACAGAGCGCAGATCGCCAGCATTGGTTTAGATTATGGTTACGTAGGACAAATCGACGTACGCGGTATGTGCGTATGCCATGTACCATTTATCGCATGGCGTCTGACCATCACGAAACCGAACTCACATCCACATCGAACCCGAAGCACCGGAAAGACAGACAATGTTTGAGACACTGACCGACCGGCTGAACAACGCCTTCGCCAAGCTGGGCAACAAGGGCAAGCTGACCGAGGCGGATGTCGACGAGGTAATGCGCGAGGTCCGCAGGGCGCTGCTGGAGGCGGACGTCAACTTCAAGGTCGTCCGCGAATTCGTCGCCG
>CALMXF010000114.1 GCA_937870985.1 uncultured Chloroflexota bacterium | reverse complement strand
CGACCAGGAGCCTGTTCAGCTCGGTGGCGATGCCCTCACGGCTGGTGCGGGGGAGCTCCGCACCCAGCGCCTGCATCGCGGCGCGCGTGGCGTCCTCGATCTCGAAGCCAAGCTGGGCGGCGAAGCGGGCGGCGCGGAGGATCCGGAGTGGATCCTCATTGAACCGCTCGACCGGGTCGCCGACGGCAATGATCTGCCGGCCGCCGAGATCGCCGATGCCGCCGAACGGGTCGATCAGTTCGCCATCGAGTGGGTCGAGCGCCAGCGCGTTGATCGTGAAGTCGCGCCGGGAGAGGTCGTCGCGGAGTGTCGCGTTGTGGGAGACCTCCGGCCGGCGGTCTGGCGTTGGGTAGGTCTCGCTGCGGTAGGTCGTGATCTCGACGACGATGTCTGGCTCGCCCGGCTGCTGGAAGACAAAGCCGATCGTGCCGAACTGCTCCCCGATAGCGAATGTCGCGTCCGGGCTGGCTGCGCCCCCTGCCAGCTTTGTCTGCTCGGGTGTGGCTGATGTGGTGAAGTCGAGGTCGCTCCGGCCGCGATCCAGCAGCAAATCCCGGACGATTCCGCCGACGAGGTAGAGCTCCTGTCCGGCCGCGTTGAACGCGTGCGCCAGGCGGCGGACGATATCCCGCTCCCTCCCCGGCATCCGTTCGACCAGCTCCGGCAATCGCACCCGCGTATCGCTCACTCGCGCCACACTCCTTACCCCGCCAAGTCTAGCGGACACGGGCGGTGGCACGCGGGGACAACGGGCGCGAATCGCCGCACGTTGCTGCTGTCTTCAGATAGATGGTCATGGGAGAAGGTCAGGCCCGGATTCCGAACCTGCCCATCGCGCGGTACTTGGCATAGCGAGCGTCGAGGAGCGCGGCCGGGCCGTCGGTTATGAGCGCGTCGAGTGCGGCCAGCTGGCGGTCGATAACGTCGCCGACGGCCGCGATCATCGCGGCCGGCTCCTCGTGGGCCGGGATCGGCTCGGGGATGATCTCATCAATCAGGCCGAAGGCGCGTAGCTCTGGCGCGGTGACACCCATGGCGGCAGCCGCCTCCGGCGCGCGCGCGGCGTCCTTCCAGAGGATTGCGGCCGCGGCCTCGGGTGACGCGACTGAGTAGACGGAATTCTCCAGCATCACCACCCGGTCGGCCACGCCGATCGCCAGCGCGCCGCCGCTGCCACCCTCGCCGATCACGATAGCAACGATCGGCGTGCCGAGCGTCGCCATTGCGTAGATGTTGTCGGCAATCGCGAACGCCTGGCCACCCTCTTCGGAGGCAAGGCCCGGGTCTGCGCCAGGGGTGTCGATGAAGGCGATGACCGGGAAGCGGAACTTCTCGGCATGGCGCATCAGCCGGAGCGCTTTCCGGTAGCCGGTCGGTTTCGGCATGCCGAAGTTGCGGGCGATATTCTCCTTGGTGTTTTCGCCCTTCTGGTGACCGATCACCATCACGCTGCGCCCGCGGAACTGGGCCAACCCGCCGATCAGCGCCTGGTCGTCGCCAGCCAATCGGTCGCCGTGGAACTCGATGAACTCGTCACAGAGCTGATTGACATAGTGCATCGTGTGAGGCCGGCCCGCATGGCGCGCAAGCTGGACCCGATCCCAGGCAGTCATCGTCGTCAGCTCAGGCATCGGCCACCTCGCTGGCAAGGATCGCGGGCGGCACGAGGCAGCCGGCAGCCTGCTGGTAGATCCGCATCAGCGAGCCGATCATCGGCTTCAGCGCGGAACGCGGAACCACTCGGTCGATCAGGCCGTGCTCCAGCAGAAACTCGGCAGTCTGGAACCCCTCCGGCAGCTTCTGACGGATTGTCTGCTCGATCACTCGTGGACCTGCGAAGCCGATCAGCGCGCCAGGCTCGGCGACGATCATGTCGGCCACCGTCGCGTACGATGCCGTTACCCCGCCGTAGCACGGGTCGGTCAGCAGCGCGATGTGCGGCAATCGCTGTTCGGTCAGCCGCGTCAGCGCCGCTGTCGTCTTGGCCATCTGCATGAGCGAGAACAGCCCCTCCTGCATCCTCGCGCCGCCAGAGGCGGAGATCGTCAGCAGCGGGGTGCAGCCGGCGACCGCGCGTTCGGCCGCGCGCGCCAGCTTCTCGCCGTAGACCGCGCCCATGCTCGCTCCCATGAAGGAGAAGTCGGTGACGACGATCGCCAGTAGTTGGCCATCGACGGCAATCTCGCCAGAAATGACCGCCTCGGCCATCCCGGACTTCGCCGCCGTCTTGCGCGCCTTGTCAGCGTAGCTCTCGCCATCGACGCTGAACCCGAGTGGGTCGTCGGTTGTGAGATCCGTATCCCACTCGACGAAGCTGCCTTCATCGGCGAGCAGGTCAATCCGCTCGCGAGCGGCCAGCCGGAAGTGGTAACCGCAGCGCTGACAGACCCGGTGGGTCTGAAGGTGCTCCTTGGTGTAGGCCAGCTCGCCACACTTCGGGCATTTGACCCACAGGTCTTCCGGCACCTTCGAGCGCGCGTCCTCGTCGTCGGACGTGGTAAATCTTGGTTGTCGTCGGAAGAGTTCTCTCATCGTGGTCCTGGGATATCCTTGCCGGAACCTGAGACCAGCGAATGCTGCCCCCTGCCACCCCGCCTTCGGCGTGCGGCAGTATAGCACAGGAATTGCGATGGGCCGTCACAGCGGTCGCGGTCCTGCTGACGATCGGCTATCCTCGGAGTGGGGCAACTCGATACACGAACGGTAATTGAGGAGTGAGCATGGCGGCGATCGAACGGGAGAAAACCGTGGCAATGATCCTCGCCGGCGGCCAGGGCGAGCGGCTGAGTGTCCTCTCGCGCCAGCGCGCCAAACCGGCGGTCATGTTCGCCGGCAAGTACCGGATCATCGACTTCGCCCTGTCCAACTGTGTCAATTCCGGCATCTACGATGTTGCTGTTCTGACTCAGTATCGCCCGCATTCGCTCAACGACCACATCGGTCACGGCCGGCCCTGGGATCTCGACCGCGCGACCGGCGGGGTCCACGTCCTCCAGCCATATCTCGGTCGGGCCAGATCTGACTGGTACCGCGGCACCGCCGACGCGATCTACCACAACCTGTTCTACGTCCAGGAGGCCCGCGCGACCGATGTCCTCATTCTCTCCGGCGACCACGTCTATGCGATGGACTACCGCCCGATGCTCGCGCGCCATCGTGAGCTCAAGGCGGACGTCACCGTCGCCGTTCAGCCGGTGCCGTGGGACGACGCGAATCGCTTCGGCGTAATGACCACCGACGACGAGGACCGCGTTATCGACTTCGACGAGAAGCCAGCGCAGCCGCGCTCCAATCTCGCCTCGATGGGCGTCTACATCTTCCGCGCCGAGGTGCTGCTCGATGTCTTCCGCCGGCCAGAAAGCGATCGCTCGATGATCGACTTTGGCCACGAGGTCATCCCGTTTCTGATCAGCGACGGAAATGTCTTCGCCCACCGCTTCGGCGCATACTGGCGCGACGTTGGCACGCTCCAGTCCTACTGGGAGGCGAATATGGAGCAGCTCGCCGACGTGCCGGGCCTCAACCTGTACGATCCCGACTGGCGCATCCACACCCGCAGCGAGGAACGCCCCCCGACCAAGATCATGGACGGCTCGCGAGTTTCTCGATCGCTGCTCTCCAACGGCTGCATCATCATCCGTGGCTCCGTCGAGCATTCGGTGCTCTCGCCGGGTGTCGTTGTCCACGAAGGGGCCGTCGTGCGCGATTCGATCATCATGACCGACACCGTGATCGGGCCCGGCGCTGTCATCGAGCGCTGCATCGTCGACAAGATCGCCCGGATCGGCGCGGGCGTGCGGCTGGGGGTCGGCGACGACTTTTCGCCGAACTGGCTGGAGCCGTCGCGGCTCAACACTGGCCTGACGCTTGTCGGCCGTGGCGCAAGCGTGCCGGCCAACGTCCGAGCCGGCCGCAACGTGCTCATCGCGCCAGACGTGCGCGAGACCGATTTCGAATCGCTGGAGATCATCAGTGGCGAGACGATCGATCCGAACGTGCCGGTCTGGTCCTGAGATCGCGTGCCAGGAAGTAGCCGCGAAACCATGCGTCGGCCTGCTCGTTCAGCAATCAGGGCTCGGGCCGGCATCGGTGTGACAGTAAGGCTCGGACGTGGCACAGTTGTCGTGGCGGGTTGGGGACCGCCGTCAACACGCGCCGCCCGACACGTAACATCATTTCGATTCAGACGGCTCGGCCCGGGCCGCGGCTGTGCGTGGCTACTGCTCGGCATGGCGTCTGCTTTGTGCGTTGCGCCTGCGGGGCCGCCGTGTTCTGGATCAGTCAAGAGGGGATCTGGTTGGTGATCGACTCCGTGCGTCTTTCCAGTGCTGAGCTCCGGCAACGGCAGATCGTCGACCTCGAGCATGTGCTCGCCGCGTTGTCCGAGGCAGACCGCGAACGGTTCGCGCGCCTCTACGAGGTCAGCTCCGCGGTCGGCCGGCTC
>CALMXF010000113.1 GCA_937870985.1 uncultured Chloroflexota bacterium | reverse complement strand
CCGGTGACTCCCTCATCGTGGAGAAGCCGGTCGATTCCATCAGTCAGCAGTGCAAGCGTGCCGTCGCACTCGCGGATCGCCCGTTCCGTCCAGGCCAGCGGCGCGGCGCGGATTGTCTCCTCGGCAGCGCCAAGCAGGGCCGGCATCCCCTCGAGCCGGGTGGCTGCCGAATCCAGGCGCTCCTCTAGCGGCGCAAACGGGCGCAAGAACAGGCTGATGACGCCGAAGGCCGACTCGCCGATCGCACAACCGGGGTTGCCGGCTTCGAAGTGGCGCGAGCGCTGTTCCCACTCCTCGATGTCGAGGAATCCGGCCGCCAGCTCGCGGTCCAGCTTCTGCGGCGCGTCGAGTGGCTCGGCCGGCAGTGAGCGCAGCCGGCTGCGAAGGCGTGCCAGGTCGTTCCGCAGATCCGCTCGTCCCCGGTCGGAATGATCCGGCAGGCGGCTGTCGTACTCATGGATGCCGATGAATGTCGCATTGACTGGCCGGTGGCGATAGTAGCTCTCGAAGAAATCGTCCAGCCAGGCGTCAAACGCCGGGGACGAGCCGATCACTGTCGATGGGCCAACGGCAGGTCGACCCAGCGGCGCTCGTGGTGCGAGAGCGCGACGGCGTTGATTGCTTCCTGAACGCGGGCGCCATCGAAGAAGCTGCCCTGGTTGCGTTCTCCGCCCTCGATGATCTCGTCGATGAAGTCCTTGATCAGGTTCGCGAAGAAGAGCGAGCGCCAGGATTCGTTCGGGCTGCCGCCGGCCGGGTAGAACCGATCGGGGATCTCCAGCTCGCGGAACTCGACCTCGTCCGGCGTTGCGACACGGATCGTCTCCGCCACGCCGAATTCCTCGACCAGCCGGCAGATGATCGCGCCGCGGCTGCCGTAGATGCGCGCCTCGATGCCGGGGTAGTTACCGATCGTGACATAGCTGGTCTGGATCGAGCCAAGCACGCCATTGGTGTATTCAGCGAGGAAGATGTCACCGTCGTCGATGTTCATCCGCATCATCTGCCCGGTTGCGCGAACCATCCGCTCGGGGATGAAGTTGCGCATTGTTCCGACGACCCTGGCGTACTCCGCGCCAACCCACCAGCGCGAGATGTCGATGATCGGCGCGCCGTAGCTCTCCAGTGACGAGATCTGCAGCGCAGACTGGTCGGCAGTCGGGAGCTCCTGACGCAGCGGGGTTTGCGGGTCGAGCCACTGGGAATTCTGCTCGTACCCGTTGAAGATGAACGGCTCTCCGATGAAGCCGTCATCGATCAGCCACCGCGCGTACTGAACGCCCGGGCTGTAGCGAAACGTGAATCCGAGCTTGGTCTTCAGCCCGCGGTCGCGGGCTGCCGCGGCGAGGGCGAGCGTGTCGCGATCGTCGTGCGCCACCGGCTTCTCGCAGAGGACGTTATGGCCGGCCTCGATCGCGGCGCGAGCCAGCTCGAAGTGCGTGTGCGATGGTGTGACGATGTCGATCACGTCCAGGTCGTCGCGCGTGATGAGCGCCTGCCAGTCGGTCGTCACATCGTGGATGCCGAACTCCCGCGCGACGTCGTGGGCGGTGTCGCGGTCGATGTCGGCGATGGCGACGACCTCAGCGCGCGGGTCGCGTTGCCAGCCGGGGATATGGGCGAAGCGCGCCCATGCGCCAGCGCCGAGGATGCCAACGCGAAGCCTGCTGCTATTCACCGATGCATCACTTCCCGATGCCGTTTGGGTGTCGTCCGGTCAGGAGTCGACGCGATAGATGCGGGTCTGTTGGCGATTCCAGCGGTTCTGGAGCCGCGAGACGAGGCGGCGCGCGTCGGAGGGCCCGAAGGTCTCGTCGATATCCTCGCGGACTACTTCCGGCCGGCCACCGTATCGCTGGTTGTTGGCCATCGACAGGGCGTCGATGCGCAACTGCATCCACTGCGTCTCAGCGATCAGGTTCGTGCCATCGGTCATGAAGTAGAGGCCAAAGCCGGGCGACAGGGTGATGCCGAAGACCCCGGAGCGCGCGATGTTGTCGATGACCACCGGATAGCCAACGGCGGCTCGCCCGGTGTATTCAGCCTTGACCGCCTCCAGCAGTGGCAAGATCCGCGATCGCAGTGTCTGAAGTCGCCCGGCCAGGGCGATCGCGCTATCTGCAGCGGGCGCAGCCGCTATCCTGGAATCTGTTTGCGGATTCGCGTTCTCGCTCGCTGACATGTCCCCCACCCCTGTTCCGGGCTTCGCGCACGCTCGCCCATACGCTCGCTAGTATGGCAACTTTCCCGCGGAACTGTCCAGCCGGCAATCAGGCATCGGCCGGCGCGGCGGTAGTCGGTCGGGCCGGACTGGCGATCCGCACACCCAGGAGGTTGAAGAACCAGTCGATCGAGAGCCCGACCAGCAACGCAAAGATGATCGTGCCGGGGCCGAAGTCGCCCCCGAGCAGGATGCCGATGACGACGGCGGATACCTCGATCAGCCAACGGGCGACGCCGAGACGCAGCCCGGTTCGTCGGTGAACCACCAGCATGAATGAATCCCGCGGGCCGGCGCCGAAGCCGGCCTTGATATAGAGCGCCGAGCCAAGCCCGAGCACAACGACGGCAGCCAGCAGCATCGCGACCCGCGCCGGGTAACCCTCTGCTTTCGGGATCACCCCGCTCCAGAGGATCAGGTCGAGGAATGACCCGATCAGCAGCATGTTGGCCAGCGTCCCGAATCCGGGCTTGATCCCGCCGATCCAGGAGACGATCAGCATGACCAGCCCGACGAGCTGTGTCACGATGCCGATCGAGAGCGGCGTCTGCTTTGCGATGCCGTCGTGCAACACGGTCCACGAGTTGGCGCCGAGGTTGCATTGCAGCGAGAGCGCCATCGACACAGCGAAAATAAAGAGCCCACACACCAGCATCGCCAACCGTGCCGGCACTGACGCCCGGGTGTTACTCACCATCGACAACCGACATTTCCTTCGGTGCGGCAGGCGGCTCGACCGACCGGCTGGTAGCGGCCGCGTCGGCCAGATCGTGTCCCGGTTTGGGGGCCGATGCCTTTGGCGGATCGTTGGACGCGAACCGGCTGGTCATCCAGCGTCCCTGCCGCCAGCGCCAGATATTCATCATCATCAGGATCAGGTTGTCGGACGCCATCGCCAGATAGACGCCGCCCAGCCCCAACCCGAGCGTGATCGCAAACAGATAGGCCAGTGGGATGCGAAATATCCACATCGAGATGCCGGTGGAGTACATCGGGAAGCGAGTGTCCCCTGCCCCACGGAGCGCCCCGGCCAGCACAAAGCCGACGGCCTGAATCGGTTGGGCGAACGCGATCACCCGCAGCGCCGAGACCCCGGCGTCGATGATCGTCTGGCGCTCGTCGCCAGTCGCGGACAGCCTCATGATCGGCTCGGCGAAGACGAAGAAGAAGACGCCCATTGCCGACATCCAGACGACGCAGGCGCGGGTGGCGGTCATTGCCGCAGCCCGCGCGCGGGCTGGATTGCGCGCGCCGAGCGATTGCCCGACCATCGCCGTGGCCGCCATCGAGATTGTCATTGCCGTTACCGCCCTCGAGGCTGTCGTCGCCGCGATCGCCATTGATCTGATCGTCGCCAGTGCCGCCGAGGACCCAGTCATTGCCCCACCGCGTGTCGACCCAACTCCCGACATTGGACAGATAGACGATGTCATTGCTGTCCGTCAGGCGGAATGCGTTGGCGGCGAGGATCGTGTCCGTGGCCCCGAACAGATCGCGGGCCCGGTTGGTGGCAAGAGTGAGGCCGTCACTGTCGCCCGATCTCGTCGTCAAGGTTCGCGTCTGGCTGGTCCCGGACAGATTGATGAAGACGCCGAACTCGCCATTATTGTCACCCCAGCGGCGATCATTGTCTCGATTGAAACCGTCGATGCCCCACTGCTCTTCATCGTAATCGATGATG
>CALMXF010000112.1 GCA_937870985.1 uncultured Chloroflexota bacterium | reverse complement strand
GAGCCGGTCGTCTATCACGATGGCCTGCCGGACTTCGCTTTCGGCAAGGCGATCACCTACCGCGACGGTTCCGACCTGACCGTGATCACCAACGGGTTGACGATGGCGGCGGTGGTTGCCGCAGTCGAGACGCTGGCCGGCGAAGGACTCGACTGCCGGCTGATCGACCTGCACACGGTGCGGCCGCTGGACCGCGATGCGATCGTGCGGGCGGCGCGCGAGACGGGCCGGATCATCACCGTCGAGGAGCACAACATCACCGGCGGTATCGGCTCGGCGGTGGCTGAGGTACTGGCTGAGGAGGGCATCGCTATCCCGTTCAAGCGTCACGGTATCTACGACGAGTTCGCAGTGATCGGCCCGCCGGCCGCCCTCTACGCCCACTACCGCCTTGACGCCCCCGGCATTGCCGAGGTCGTCCGTGAGTGGCTTGCCATCATCTGACGCCAGTGCCGGCGGGTTTCCGGCGGCGAATGTCACGAAGTTGAGATGCTGGAGGATCGGGTTTCATGCGCCTGATACGCAGACGGGCGTAGTCTCGTTACGCAATAGACGAGGAGGGCAGCATGAATCTCACAGCATGGATGAAGACAGCCGCCCGCGAGCACTGGCTGCCGCTGCTGGCTCTGGCAGTGCCGATCTTCTGGGTGGTCTGGAACTCGGATGCGTCCACCGCCATGCCGATGCTTCCGCTGCCGATCGTGGCGCTCGCGGTCGGGTACTTTCTGCAGCCACGTCGTGTCTGGCTGGTCTGGCTCGGCGCTGTCGTCGTTCAGTGGGTCGCGATGCTTGTGCTCGGCAAGTACGGTGATCCAGGCCCCGACGAGACGCGCCTGAGCCTCACGATCGAGGCGTTTGCCTGGATGGCGATGGGTGTCTTGCTGCCGGTCTGGCTTGGCCGGTTCGGTCGGAGGGCGAAAGACGAGGTTCCGCCCAAAGAATTGGCCGGCTAAACCTCGACCTGCACCTCACCGTCGATGACGCGGCAGGAGTACGTGCGCAGTGGCTTCTCGGCCGGCGGGATTTCGACCTCGCCGGTCCGCACATTGAAGACCGCGCGATGCATCGGACACTCGATCTCGTCCCCCTCCAGCAGCCCGCCGGAGAGATAGTAGGCGTCGTGGGTGCAGATGTCGCTGATGGCGAAGAATTCGCCGCCCACGTTGCAGACGGCGATCGGTTGATCGTCGACAAACACCTGCTTCGGTGTTCCTGCCGGGATGTCCGCCGCGCGTGCGACTGTGATGAACCGTGGCATCGCGTATCCTATTCAGCTTTCATTCGTTCATACTCATAGAAGCATCGCTCCCGGTCGGAAGTATGCCCGCTGGGAGCGGTTGTCTGCCCCGTTGATTTGGCTGGGTGGACGGCTGTCGGTACAATCGACAGGTTGCCCGGCATCGGGGAATGCGATTTCGTCATGTCCGGAGGGGGTGACGACGGTCGCTGATGCCGGTATGCTGTCAATATTGACGCTCAACCGCGGGAGATGGCGCGGCCGCGCCGGATTCCGTGGCGGGAAGGATCATTGTGACGCTCCATCTGCCGACGAGGCTGCGAACGGCGCTTCTGTCGTTTGCGCTCGTCCTCACCCTGGTCGCGCCGCTGCAAGCCCCCTTAGTTGCTCGCGCGGAAGAATCGCTCCCGCCGGCACAGGTGGTTGCGACGCCGCTGGAGGTCGCGCCGGCGATCCAGTCGGTCTGGCAGGCCGGCGACGGCGATGCCGCCGCGACTGCGCGGGCGTGGCTGTGGGGCGAGAAGCCATTGGCGATCGCGGTGGAGTATCAGCACGATAGCCCGACCGGTCTCCGCTCGATGGTGTATTACGACAAGGGCCGGCTCGATATCCCCGATCCCTCGAAGGATCAATCCAATCCATGGTATGTCGTGCCAGCATCGCTCGTCCGCGAGATGCTGACCGGGGAGATTCCGTTCGGCGACAACGTCGAGGTGCAGCGCGGCAAGGCAACGATCCCGGTCGTCGGCGACGCAGCCCAGCCGCAGGCGCTGACCTATGCGACGCTGGCGCCGCTGGCCTCTCTCGAGGCTGCTCCGAGTGCGCGCACAGGGCTCGGCCTTGTCGAGCACGATGCTGTCACGCCTCGCGCCGCGACGCCGGGTGTGTTGGTGACATCGTTGGTGAGCGCGCAGGGGGGCGTGACACTCGGCGTCGTCACCGACGCTGGAGTCAGAATCAGCACGTTCGACGCGGTCACTGCGCACAACGTCGCCGAGCCGTTTGCCGACTGGGTGGCGGCTCAGCCGTATCCCGATTTCTACCTCCTCGGTCATCCGCTGACTGAGCCGTACTGGGTCGATACGACCTTCGGCGGCCAGCCAGAGCGCGTGCTGATCCAGGCATTCGAGCGCCGTATTCTTGTCTACCGGCCGGCCAATCCTGAGGGCGCGCGAGTCGAATCGACCGACGTCGGTCGACATTACCGGCTCTGGCGCAACCTTTCGCAGCCGACCAATCCATCACTGGCGCCGCTGGCCGGCAGCGTCCCGTTTGGCGAGGAGATCGTCGCCGCCGCGACAGCCAACCTGATCGACCCACATCTGCTGGCCGCGATCGAGCTGGTGGCCTCGAACGGCAACCCTGCCGCGACGTTGAAGAATGGCGGCAAGGGCATCCTCGGCCTTCGGCCGGAGGCAGCGATCGAGCTGGGCGTTCCCGAGAAGACGCAGGCCGAGAAGCTCGCCGAGGAGAAGGCAAAGGCCGAGGCTGTCGCGAAGGCCTCCGGCACGAAGCCGACGACACAGACGGGCACGAAGACGAAGCCGATGACTGTGTCCGCGTCGCCGACATCCGTTGCGAGCGCGACGCCCACAGCCGGCCAGACGCCAACGACGAGCACTTCGATCAACGCGGAGGTTGCCTCCGCCGACGGATCGATGACCCGACTCCAGGTCTCCGACGAGGAGGTCACCGTCCGGACGGTCATGGCAGATCCGGGGCTGAACGCGGCCTATGCCGCCCGAGACGTGGCGCGCTGGAACTCCCAGTCGCTCAACTTCGCTGACATCGTTGCCGACTACTACTCGGGCGGGAAACCGGATGACAACGATCCGGCCCAGAAGGCGTTCGTCGAGCAGGTCGTCAAGACGCGCGATGAGCTGCTGGCAAAGTACCCGTCGGCGCCGATCACTCCAGCCCCTGGCTCGGAGGTCGGCCAGCTTCTTGGCGCTGGCCACTCGGCCTACTACTCGCCCAGCTACGACCGCGCATGGTGGGAGCGGACATTGCGGCTCTACGAGAGCTGGAATCTGGTCGCCCCTGGCTGGAAGGACGATCCGAACGGTTACTACTGCGTGCGGCCGGGCTACATCCCCGGCTACAAGCTGCGACTCGTTGCCAATGGTGTGACGATCGACTGCACCGTCGGTGACATGGTCGCGGATCCACACCTGGGAAGCTGGCTGGCCCACTGGGTCATTGAGATGAACTGGGAGACATTCACGGCGCTCGGCCTGGATCGCAATAACTCCGTTGAGGTCTACCACCTCGGCAGCGATCCGGTTCCCGCGGTGCCGCCTGTCCCGCCGACCGAGCCGACGCCAACTCCGGAGCCGCCGGCAGTCGCCGTC
>CALMXF010000111.1 GCA_937870985.1 uncultured Chloroflexota bacterium | reverse complement strand
GGCGGGCGCGGCTACCTGACCGGGACCAGCACCTTCACGATCGACCCGGACGACCCTGTAGCCGGCGGCTTTCTGGTCCGCCCGGGATCGAGCCGGTAACGTGGCCGCTTTCGGCGTCGGGCGCCTGGGCCACGTTGCCACGGGCGCGTCCGAGATTCACGATCGCGTTGATCAACCCCAGGTGCGAGAATGCCTGGGGGAAGTTACCCAGAAACGCGCCGGTCGCTGCCTCGATTTCCTCTGAGAACAATCCCAGGTCGTTGCCTCGCGCAAGAAGCTTTTCCAGAAGCTGCTCGGCGCGATCGAGCTCGCTGAGGCCCACCAGACAATCGATCAGCCAGCATCCACAGAGGACAAAGGCGCCCTCGTGGCCGGCCAGCCCATCGATGTTTGTCTCGCCGGATTCCGAGGAATATCGCCAGACCAGTTCGTCCTTGCTGAGCTCGGCGATCACCCGTTCGATCGTCGCCCGCATCACCGGGTGATCGACGTCGATGAAGCCCCGCAGCGGAAACGACAGCGCCGAGGCATCTAGCACATCGTCATCGAACGCCTCGCTGAAGTAGCCACCAGCGCTCACCGCGTGGCTCATCACATCCGCATGGATGCGGGTGCGGAGCGCATGCCACTCGTCGTACGGGGCGTCGCGGCCGTCCTTCTTCGCGAGACGGATGGCGCGGTCGATGGCCACCCAGCACATGACATTGGCGTAGGTCATGCGCCGCTCGTCGCTCCGCACCTCCCAGATGCCGGCGTCGGGCTCCTGCCAGCGCGCTTCCACCACCTCAGTCAGCTTGGCGAGGTATTCCCACAATCCATCGTTGATGACACCGCCGAAGCGCCGGTGAACCCAGGCGGCATCGAGCACTTCGCCAAAACGGTCGAGCTGGCGCTGGGCGTGAGCGCCGTTACCGATCCGGACTGGCGACGAGCGGCGATAGCCCTCCAGATGATCCAGGATCTGCTCGTCGAGATCGCTCTCGCCGTCGACGCGGTACATGATCTGGAGGGAGGCCGGGTCATCACGGGTGACGTCGATGACCCACTGGAGAAACCCCTCCGCCTCATCGCGGTATCCGATCGAATGGAACGCGTGCAACGCATAGCTGGTGTCGCGGATCCATGCATAGCGGTAATCCCAATTGCGCCCCCCGCCGAGAGACTCGGGCAGCGACGTTGTCGCGGCCGCGGCCATCGCGCCACTCGGGACATTGTTGAGTAGCTTGAGGGTCAGCGCGCTGCGGCGGACGGCTTTCGCCCACGGTCCGTCGTAACTGCAACGCTGCGCCCACCGTGTCCAACCCTCGATCTCGCGAATCACCAGATCCTGTGCTGTCCTCTTTGACAGATCGCTCCAGACAACTGTCGCTGTGTCATGGTAGTTCGCCGAGACAAACTCCTGGTCACCTGCAACCACGCTGAAGCGCGCGACCAGTCCGTTGTCGCCAGATTCCAGCGGTATCGTTGTCGCGACTCTCAGCGCCCCGGACTTTCCGCAGACCACGGCGCCCTTGTGCGGGATGATCTCCCAGGTCGGCTGTTCGCGTCCGTAGTTGAACCTGGGCGCCAGATCCATGCGCATGCGAACGACACCCTCGACGCCCCGCACGACACGGACAATCATCCCGTCGCGCAGTCTCTGCGAGATGCCGAAGTCCGAGCCGAACGCAATCGACGGCATCAGGTCGACCAGTTCGACGACACCATCATCCGTCTCGAAGCGCGTGACGAGCACATTGGTGTCGTCCATGTACGAGCGCGAGACGCGCCACGACGCCTCCGGCGCGATCTGCCAGAAGCCACCGCGCTCGGCGTCCAGAATTCGCGCAAAGACGGACGGGGAGTCGATGCGGGGGAAAGGACACCAGTCTATCGACCCATCCGCGCCGACAAGCGCCAGAGTCTCCCCGTTTCCGATCGCGCCATAAGCCTCGATCGGGAGATAGCCATCGTGGTCCCGGCGTGCGCTCCAGCCGTTGGCCATCATGCCTCCTGGTTGCATTGGCGCGCCGGTCGAATGCCGGCCGGCAGATATCGGCGCAAGACACCGTGTCGGAAGGAAGACGTTGCCAGCGACCGGCCCGGCTGATGTCCGTCCGGATCGGCGTGCCCCGCGCGAAAGCATACTGGCAATAATACGACCAGGAGATATCGAAGAATCGTAGATACTCGTATACTGCGGCTATCGAATCGGGATCACCCCGGGGCGCATTGCTTCGGAATCGGCGCTAGCGCCTGGGCCTCGTTCACGGCACATGACGTCAACCCCACCAACTGGAACATGGTGGCGGGAACGTGATGGTGGATCGGCCGCACCCAGAGGTTGCTCGCCAGGCCGGGAGCATCGGCCGGCAAGGAGATCGTCGTTGGTTCCCATTCTCCCCCCGAAAGGAGGAGCTCGATGCGCAGGGCAACGCGACTTACGCACGTGGTTCTGGTGACGTTCCTTCTCACGATCACGCTCTCTGCCTGCGGAGGGAGCAGTGAAAAAACTCCGACGAGCAACGCATCACCGACGACCAGTAGCGCCACAACCGCTTCCCCGACCACTGCGCCGACGACCGCGCCGACAAAACCCGCTGCGCAGGCACCCCCGACCGCGGCGATGCCGACTGCGCCAGTCGCCAGTGGTCCGGTTGAGGTCGACGCGCTCTGGTTCTCGAGTGACGGGACGACGGCCCAGGGCGGCACAAGCCGCGTCAAGGTATCCGTCCAGGAAAAGGACAGCTCCGATCTGCGCGTAGGGTTCTTCGAATCCGAGGTCGGTGGCTCTGGCCAACAGTGGCAAGCCGCCGGATGGATGGCGGTGATCACCGCCTCGCTCCTGCTCTCGAAGGATCCATCGAAGTATGAATTCTCGTTCGATGTCGCTGGTCGCATCGACGGCCCATCGGCCGGCGCGCTGATGACCGCCGCCGTCATGGCCGGTTATCTGGGGAATGACATCAAGTCCGATGTGACGATGACCGGAACGATCAACCCCGATGGCACGATCGGGCCAGTCGGCGGCATCCCCCAGAAGCTCGAGGGCGCCGCTGCGGCCGGCAAAAAGACGGTCCTCGTCCCCGGGGGGCAACGTTACGACTATGACATGGTCGCTGGCCAGTCGGTCGACCTCGTTCAGGCGGGACAGAAGCTTGGCATCGCGGTCAAGCTGGTTCCCGACATCTACACTGCCTATCAGGAGCTGACCGGAGAGAAGCTGCCGGAGCCGGTAAGTGTCGGTCAGGCGAGCTATCCGCCGGCCGCGTTCGACAAGTTCCGCGCCGGCACGACGAGCTGGTATGCCAACTACCAGCGCGAGCGAACGGCGTTCACCGCGCTGCCGGCCGATATCCAGTCATATCGCCAGGGCACGATCGACGTCGCCGACAACTATGCGTCGAGGGCCGACCAATTCCTCGCCGAAGGCCAGGTTGCGGCCGCCTACGAGAACTCCTTCCAGGCGGCGGCGATGGCACGGGTGGCGCGCGAGGCGGCTGAGCTTGACAACATCTACGCCAGCCAGGGGCTCGATCCACTGATCCAGCGTCTGAACGCAAGCGCATCTGCGTTGACGCGCTTCGACGCGGTGCGTCAACGATTGGAAGCTGAAACCCCGCGCACCGCATCGGACACGATCGCAATCATGGAAGGTTTCTCGAGCCTCTCCGTCGCTCAGGGTCTGGTCTTCCAGGCGGAAGCCACGATCGATTCTCTGAAGAATGCGACGGATCCGGTCGAACAGGACATCCTCAATGGGATCTACCGCGCCAATTACTTCTACGTGTACGCGGACCAGTATCTGCAGCTTGCCCAGGATCAGGTGTCGATCGGCACCGGCTTCGGCTCATCGCCGACCCCCGATCCGGCCGTCCTGAAGACGATCTCCGACACACTACGACGCGGCGCAGAGGCGAATATCAACTACTTCGAGGAGCTCGTCATCGCCCCGTTCGCGCAACAGTACGGTGTTTCGGCGGATGTCGCCAAGGGGTATTTCATGCAGTCAGACTCCGGCTATCTCACTGCCGTCGCAGCCGTTCAGGGCGCGGACTCGCTGGCCGGCCAGGTTATCAAGCCAGACGCGAAGTCGTGGGTCTATCTCGGCTCCGCCCTGACCGCCTATTCGCAATCTGCGAGCCTGATCGCCAAGTACTACTCACTCGGGGCTCGGGTAGATGATTCGGGCTACATTACGAGTTTCGATCGCCAGTCGTCGCTGGCCGACATGCTCGACCTCGCCGACCAGCGCGCGAAGACCTGGGTCAACTCGATTGCCGACGAAGACCCGATCGAGTCGCTCTACTACTACGACAACGCCCGGATCTTCCGAACCGGCAACGCGAACGATCAGTTGTCCGCGCTCAACGCATACTGGCAGTCCGCGATTCTCTCAGCGACGCTCTCGGCATTCACCGGCGGCATCAAGTAACGCGGCAGACACGGCAACACCGACGCGGCGGAGTGGAGCAACCCACCCGCCGCGTCTTCTTGCGGACGTCACTCGAATATCGCTGGCAGCCATGACCGAGGGCTCAGGCGCACATATCGCCACGACCGGACACACCAATCGGGCGGACGAACGGCGGGGTACGCTATGATCTTCGTTGAGGAGGCATCGTGACTGCCGCGCGCGCGCCGATACTGGATCTCATCGCTCATAGTCCCGAACAGACACGCGCCATTGCCGGCCAGTTGGCACGCCACCTGGAGCCGGGCCAGGTTGTATTGCTCAGCGGGTCACTCGGCGCGGGGAAGACCACGTTCGTCCAGGGTCTGGCTCGGGCACTGCAGGCGGGCGATCTGGTGCAAAGCCCGACGTTCACGATTGTCGTCCAGCACGAGGGAATATTGCGGGATGGCCGGCCGGTTCGCATCTATCATATGGATCTCTACCGGATGACTGGATCCGGCGATCTTGACTCAATCGGTATCGACGACTATCTGAACGACCCTGACGGCATCGTCGTGATCGAGTGGCCGGATCGCGCGCCGGGCTGGTTGCCAGCCGAGTACATCCTCGTCACGATGGAGATGGTAGCCGACACAAAGCGAGCCATCCGGATCTCGCCGTCGGCGTCGCCGAGTGCCACTCGCGAGCGGCAGGCGATTGAACGGACACGGAGGGAGGTCGGCAGTGGCGCAGGGTGACGCGCGGGGCAACTGGCTGCTGGGGATCGAGACATCCTCCGATGTCGCGTCGATTGCCCTCGTGCCGACCGCGAGCGGCGTCGGCCACGGCGCGGAGCTTTC
>CALMXF010000110.1 GCA_937870985.1 uncultured Chloroflexota bacterium | reverse complement strand
GCCCAGGCGGGAAACTGCGACGCGACGAGCCGCGCCACGAGCGCTGCGTCGGTCGGCGTCTCGTCTGGATGCATCGTGCCGGACATGAATCTCCTCTGAAATGAAGCGGGCGCCCCTCCGAAGCGAGGAGGGAGCGCCCGAATAATCGTATCGTGTATCGTGCGATCTAGTCGGCTGTGACCAGCCCGACCTTCACTGCCGCCGCAAGCGCCTGATCGAAGTCGCGGATGAGGTCCTGCGGATCCTCGATGCCGATCGACAGCCGAACCAGCTTGTCGGTCAGACCCATCCGCTCCTGCTCCTCCTTCGGCACGCTGGCGTGCGTCATCGTCGCCGGATGCTCGGCCAGCGACTCGGTGCCGCCGAGGCTGACCGCGAGGTGGCAGAGCTTCAGCGAGTTGAGGAAGGCGAACGCCTCGGCCTCGCCGCCGCGGACGTCGAACGAGACCATCGACCCCGGCCCGAGGCACTGGCGCTGGTAGACCTCGTACTGCGGGTCGGCCTCGTCGATGTGTCCGAGATAGTAGACCGTCTCGACGGCCGGGTGGTCGCGCAGAAAGTCGGCGACGATCTTCGCATTCTCGTTCTGCTGGACCATGCGGATCTTCAGCGTCTCGAGGCTGCGAAGGATCAGCCAGCTATCGAACGGGGCGAGCATCGAGCCGAAGATCGTGCGCAGTCCCTTGATCGGGGCCATGAGCTCCTTGGAGCCGAGGCAGGCGCCGGCGATCAGGTCGCTGTGGCCACCGATGTACTTCGTCGCCGAGTAGAGCACCAGATCCGCGCCGTGCTCCAGCGGGTGCTGCCAGACCGGGCCGAGGAACGTGTTGTCCACGGCAACGAGCACGCGGCGCTCGGCAGTCGAGAGCGAGCGGGCGACGGCTGCGCAGTGGGCGATGTCGACCAGCGCGTTGGTCGGGTTGGCCGGCGTCTCGCAGTAGATCATGCCGACCGAACCGGGCTCCAGCCCGGCCGCCGCCTGTTCGAGCGACTCGTGGCCCCCGCCAGCGTTGAACTCGATCGACCGGATACCGAACTGGGGCAGGATCGCGCGGACCAGGTAGTCGGTGCCGCCGTAGACCGGCCCGGAGTACAGTAGCGTGTCGCCGGGGCGCAGGTAGGTGATGATCGCCGTCGTGATTGCGGCCATGCCGCTGGCGAACACGGCGCAGTCTTCCGCGCCATCCCAGATCGTCAGACGATCCTCGACGATCTCCAGGTCGGGATTGTTGGCCCGACTGTAGATCAACCCGATCTCCTCGCCGGCCTGTGCCTCACGCAAGCCTGCGCCGACCTCGAAGAACGCCTTGCCATGCTCGGCCGACTTGAACACGAAGGTCGACGTCTGAAAGATCGGCGGCTTAAGCGAGCCTTCCGACCACTCCGGTCGGTATCCGTAGCTCATCATCAGGCTCTCGGGGCGCAGCTCATGCCCGCCGATGTGGGTCTGCGCCTCCCATTCGCGCTTCTCCATGGCGTCCTCTCCTGTCTTCGTCGACTTGCGCAACGCGCCGTTACAGTGTCTGCCGCAATCATACCCTGCGATATGCGCTAGCGACCTGCTCGCATAATCCGCTCCGCGCGCTGGTCCGCCTTGCGTTCGTTGACGACGAGGATCGCGTGGATCACCCCAGGCACCCAGAAGGCGAGGGTCAGGAAGAAGTTCAGGATCGCCTGGCCAGGCTTTCCCGCGAGCAGCACTGCCAACGGCGGCAGGATGATGGCGATCAGATAGAGCATAGTGGGTCATCCCTTCAT
>CALMXF010000109.1 GCA_937870985.1 uncultured Chloroflexota bacterium | reverse complement strand
GCCACTTGCCGCAGGCGGCGTGGTCACCCGCGAGATTGCAGCGCGTGTGGGCGAGGCCGGCTTCGAGGCGGTCATCCCACTGGAGGACGCTGGCGCGGGGATTGTGGCAAAGGCGCTCGTTGCCGAGATGTTGCGGTCTCCAGAATGGGTGCGACTTGATCGGTTGCCGCTCGGATCGTTCAGCGCTGATATGACGGCATACCAGGCTGGCGGGGACGATATCGCGATCAACTTCAACTCGCCGGTGACAATCAACGCCCGCGACCGTGGCGACGCCGAGCGGTCGGTCGAGGATGTCGGCTGGGGCATCCGGGCGGCAATCCGCCGGAAGGGGTTGGCCACATGAGCGTCGTGCCGAAGCGTCAGTGGATGCAGGGGTTCAGCCGCGCCGACGGGAGCGACATCGTGGCCTTCTCACGGCTGGCCCACGAATGGACGCCATCTCAGCCGCTTGTGGCTCCACTTGCGTCCGTCATCGGCGCGGACTACGCCATCAACCTGCTGGGCGGAGGGCCGATGCCCAAGAGGCCGGGCCGGGAGCGCGTTCGGTTTCTCTTGCGGCACGACGATGACGCCAGCGTTGACCAGCAGGCCGATGAGCTGAAGGCCGCAATCCGCCGCTACGGCGTTGGCCGTCTGTGGTCGGTGGTTGAAGGCTACGAGGCGATCACGCGGCGTTGGGCGTACGCGCAAGCCGTGGCGATGCCGGACATCACCTATGGAGTGCGTGATCGGGAGTTTGTGCCGGTCAGCGTCGAGTTTGTCCGGCTGTCAGACTGGCTGGCAGAGACCGAGACCATCGTCACGCTGCCTATTGGCGCGTCTCCGGCTGTCATGGAGGTCGTCAACGCCGGGACGGCTGATGCGCGTGACCTCGTTCTGCAACTGGCGTCGGGCGGGACGAACGGCTACACCAACCCAGCCATCCAGAACACCACCACCGGCGAATGGCTCTCGTTCGCGCTGACCGGCGCAGCGGCAAATCATCGGCTGCGAGTAGAGACGGGCCGGGCCGCAGTTGAGCGATCCACCGACGGCGGGACAACCTGGATAAGCGCCCAGGGGGCACTATCGCTGGGCGCGACGCAGGCCGGCCTGATGACGCTCGTGCCGGGGAGCAATTACATCGAGTTCACGTCCGATGGGACGCCGAACATGACCGCGACGGTGCGCTTTTTCGCGCCGTTCGAATAGGAGGACACGGGACATGCCCAAGAGTAAGCGAAAGAGTCAGATCGTGCCGAAGATCAGGTCACAGCCTGGACGCGAGATCACTGCCACGAGTCTTCCGGCTGTAGTGGCGCTGATAGCACGTCCGGCACATGCCCTTTGCAAGGAACGGGATCGTCGTTGTGCCGCATTCGATGCAAGCGTCATGATGCCGCGACCATCGGCCTTGCCGGTCCCAGTGAAGACTCTGGTGCGTACTTGCGTCGAGAATGATCAGGTTCTCAATCCGGTTGTCGGTCTTGTCGCCATTGACGTGATGGACATGCTCCCTCGATTCCAGCGGCCGTCCCAGATGATGTTCCATCACAATCCGATGTTCCAGCACCTGCCCTCGTCCGCGAACGGTTCGATAGACATACCCGTTGACACCGATGTAATTGGCCGTGGCACTCCCTGCATCAGCACAGGGGCGCGAGCAGAATCGACGCCCGCGCTCGGCAACCGACGCCGGGACGGTGAATTCCTCGCCGCATTGATCACAAACCAGCAGCACAGCATTGCGGCGACGTCCACGATTCATTTCCCCGACAGTTCTTGCGCGGCACTTCGCGGAACAGTATCGAGCCTTGCCCTGCCGAATACGGGCAGGCCACGCGAGAAACGCGCTACCGCACCGTTCGCAGACTCGTTCAACACGCGCTCCATTGGCTGTCATGGCATTGCCTCCTAGTGATGCCTAAGTATTATACGTGAGAGGACAATCCCTTGCCCAAAAGCAATTGGCTCTGCAATAAGACGATCGACCATAACATGGGGCGGTCGGCGTACACGATGCCCTCGAACGTCTATGCGGCGCTTTGCACGGTTGCGCCGTCGAAATCATCAACTGGATCAACGATCACTGAGGCCACCTACACCGGCTATGCGCGGGTGAAGGTTAACGCCGCCGATCTGAACGCTGCGTCCGGTGGGTCGATGACGAACAGCGCCGACATTACGTGGCCCGAAGTGCAGGCCGGCACGAGCACGGTTGTGGCGGTCGCGTTCTGCGACGCATCCTCTGCCGGGAACATGCTGTACTACGATTCCGACGTTGGCTCAGTCGCGGTCTCGACGACACAGACGCCGCCGGTGATCCGGTCTGGTTCGCTGACAGTGACCGAGGACTAGTAGTGGCGCACGGGCGGGCGTTGTCTATGCGCGGCGCGGAGGCTGAGGTGTTGTTGCCCCAGCCTCGCCGTGCCGCGCGAAGGGTAGCAGGACGTGGCTAGCAAGACAGTCTCGCCGTCCGGTGGCAGCGGCTGGACGAACAGCGGTCGCGTCACGGCGTCCGACAATAGCAAGGCCACTAATTCATCGTCAGCACTCTCTGTCGGCTCCACGCTGACGGTGTCGTTTGCGTCGGCGTCGATCCCGAGCGGCTCGACGATTGATGGCATCGAGGTCATCGTCGAGGGCGCGGGTAGCAGCACGGGCTGGTTGTCTCTGGACACCGGCGGCGGGGTCACGCTCCCGAAGGGGTCGCGGCAGACGAACAGCAGCCTCTGGACGAGCGCTGATGTCAATTACTCGGTCGGCGGGGCGTCGTCTCTCTGGGGCGGCTCGTGGGCGGCGTCGGACTTCAACTCGTCGTGGGACTTGACATTACAGGTCTATAACAAACACACATCAAGCGCCCGCACCGCCTCCATCGACTACGTGTCGGTGACGATCTACTACACCGAGAACACCGACCCTCGATTCACCACCCAGCCCAGTGTCAACCACAACTCCGGCTATTCCCACATCGGAGCAAACAACACCCCCGCGTCGGTCTCGTTCACCAGCGCCGACGACGAGCAATCGTCGCTGTCGTACACAGTCAAGAAGAGCGGCTCGACCGTCAAGTCGGGCACCGTCTCAACCGGGGCGCAGTCGGTCAGCATCGCCTACAACGACTCGAATCTGGCTGACGGCTCGAACAGCCTGACGCTCACGCTCGACGACGGAGTGGGCGGGACAGTCACAAGCAGCTCGTTCACGCTCTACCGAGACACGAGCGCCCCGACCGACCCCACAAGCATCAGCCACAGCCCGAACCCGGTTACCAACACCAAGGAGTACACACTTTCGTTCACTCCGGCCGACGCCACCTCGACCGGCGCGTCGCAAATGCGCTACGAGGTCTGGACAGGCTCGGGGGGCTCCGGGACAAAGCTCACCGGCCCAACGAACTGCACGAGCGGCACGGGAGTCACGACACCGACACTCTCGGATAGCGGGCTGGCAAACGGCAGTAACACGCGCTACATCCGCACACGCGACGGCGCAGGCAACTGGTCGGAAAAGAGCGTCACCGTCACGGCGCTCCTGAAGGTCGCGAAAGAGATCACCGTCGATCCTGCCGGGGCCGGAGCCGCGGCAGTCACGCTCAAGGCCGCGCGCCGGATTGTCGCGGGTATGGACGGCGCGGCAGTCGTTGCCGCTAACCTCACCGCAGCCCGGCTTATTGCCGCCGGCATTGACGGCAGCGCGGCGGCCGAAGTGGGCATGTCCGCTGCGACGGGCATTTCTGCCACGATCTATGCCGGCGGCTGGGTTGGGGCGCGACTTCTCCCAGCCGCGTTCATCAATGCCGACGCGCTGGCGTGGGGCACGGCCAACGCGGTGCTCAGAACAACGCCGCTGCTTACTACCGAGGTGAACGGCGCGGCCGGCGTCGATGCTCTGCTTCGCTCTACGGCGGGCTTTGCTGTGACTGCGACCGGCGCAAGCGAGGCAAGCGCCTGGCTGGCGATTGTGCCGGAACTGGCCGTCGGGATAGCGGGCACGGCGACCACTACAGTCGAGGTGTCGTTCCGCTCTGACTTCACGGCGTCGATTGCAGGCCATGCGGAAGTTGCAGCGGCGTTCCAGGAGTACGTTACTCCCGGTGGATACCGCTTACGCGCCGACCTGTTCGACGCTTCCGACGTGCCGCTCAGCTCCGGGCCGTTGTGGACGATCCTGGGCGGGGATTACGCCGCGTCACTGGATGAGGTCGGCACGTTCACCCTGGCTGTGCCGGCCCACGACCCGGCAGCCGTTGGCGCAATTGATGGAGCACGCGTCAGGCTCTACCGTGACGGCGAAGGGCTGCTCTTCCGGGGTGTTATTGGAGCACGCGAGACGGTCATCACCCCGGACGGCAACCATGTCCTGACGATCTCGGGGGACTCGCTGGCGCGGGAGCTTGTTCACGAGAACACGCTACTAGGCCGCGCTTACGGGAACGTGCCGATGTCCAGCGTCGTCAGCGACCTGCTGTCTGGCAGCGGCTGGACGGCGCAGTCGGTCGCGGCCGATGCACGCAACGTGACCGCACAGTACGACGGAGCCAGCATATGGCAAGCGCTGGCTCACTCAGCCGAGCTCTTCGGCTGGCATCTTCGGGAGCGCAACCTGTCGCGTGCGGTCGATGTGGGGCCGTTCGGCGCGTCCTCCGGGCTTGTGTTGCGCAACGTCGAGCACGTCCGCCCAGTGGGCGACATGAGCGTCCTGCCGATTGCGCGTATTCAGATCACCGACCGACAGGACGAGTTGTGGAACCGGATCATCCCGGTCGGCGGCGGCGAGGGCGTCAACCGCCTGACGCTCCAGTACAGCGACCGAGTGGCCCCGTACACAATCCAGCAGGCGACGGGGCCGGGCGGCGAGCCGTACTGGCACATCGAAGACGCGACCAGCGTCGCGGCGCACGGGGCGAGAACGAAGGTCGTCACCGCGAAGGATATCGTGCCGCTATCGAACAGCCCGGCGGAAATCCGGGACGCCGCCAACGCGCTTTACGCCACCGGCGCGGCGTGGCTAGGCTGGCATAGTGCCGTCCAGGAGTCGTATCAGGTGGACGTACTGGGGCTGCGTCATATCGTCGCCGGGCAGGTGCGTGTGCGTGTTGGCGATAAGGTGCGTTTGACCTACCGAGGCGTTGTCGGGGATCAGCACGGCCGGCGAGTCTGGCGTGATATCGACCGTGACGTCTGGCTGTTGGGGTACAAGCGCGAGTTCAACGAGGACGGCTCCGACCGCTGGACGCTGAGCGTTTCGTCTGTCGATCGGGCGACGCCGTCCGACGCCGAGGTGATCGCCAAGGCGCTGGAGGATCTGTGGGCAATCAAGACTGCCGCGCGACCGTTTACCTACGTCGAGACGCACGGGCCGTATGTTGAGTCGATTGCCGCCGGCAAGAGCGTGCGCTTCCCGGTTGCGTTGGACGGGGACGTGACATGGCTGCATCGAGCGACGCTGCGTGTGAGGAAGCGCCGGGTCAAGAGCAACGTCACCAGCGCGGCGGCCGGCGGCGGGCAGACCGCAAGTTCCGGTGGCGGGCAGACAACCTCGTCCGGGGGTGGCGTCACATCGTCATCGAGCGGGACTCACACACATGCAGTATCGAGCACGACGACGCCGTCCGGCGGCGGCCACACGTCCGATTCTGGTTCCGCACACACTCATAGCGTCACCGGGAAGACGACGCTCCCGAACGGCGAGCACCACCATCAGATCGGCCAGTACGGGACAACCTCGGCATGGGCTACCCCCGGCTACAGGCAGCAGGTCATGCTCGCGGCCGACCAGTGGTCGTCGATGAACTACGGGCTGTACGTGGCGAGGAATGGCGTTGAGAACGGATCGGGGGTGTTCTGGACGTTCAACGCATCGAACCATACGCACGGCGTCGATGCGTTTGCGTCCGAGTCCGAATCCACCCACAGGCACGGTGTCCTGAATCACACGCACTCAGTGTCAGGCCAGACTGCTGCAGCGGGCGGAGACCACACCCACACGGTGCCCAGCCACACACACACTGTGAGCAATCACACGCACACAGTGTCTGACCACACCCACGCGCTGATTTACGGCGTCTATCAGGGGCCAAACCCGACCGCCCCACAGATGACAATCGAGATCAACGGGGCCGATAGAACGACGGCGCTCGGGGGGCCGTGGGACTCGGACTTTACGGTGGACATCACCCAGTACCTGGTCGATGGACAGGGCCAGCCACTCCGGCAGACCAACACTATCGAGATTAGCGCGGTGGAGCTGATGGACGCCGAAGTCAGCGTGCGATTGATGGCGTCAACAACTTCGGTCGTCCCCGTAGGATGAGGAGGCCAATGGAGGACTGGTTTCGCGCATAATCGTATTACTGAAAGCGGTATCGTTCAAAGCATTAGGAGACGGTGATGTACTGCATTGTGAAGGGCTTACGAGATACGGCTGGTGGGGGCGGGGTCATTGTTGACCTGTACTGGTACGACCGCGACCCGGAGGACGAGTTACTGACGATCACGCCGGTGCTGGTCGATCAGATCATCCTGCCTGCGATGGACGCGACGCATGTCACGGCGGCGATGCTGGACGAAGCGCTGAACCGCCGCCGGCCTGAAGTCGAACGGATGGTAGCCCCACCGCCCGCGCCGCCCGCAGCCGTCAAGGCGATGTTTGGTCGCGCTCGGCACGTTGATGGCGTCGGCAGAACGCGCGCGGTATCCGAAATCAGGGCAGAGTCCGCCGAAGTAGCGCGCCGCGCGGAGTCTGGCCGGGGGGCCAAGATCAAGTTAGAGACGAAGGAGAAGCACTGATGCCTGCGCCGTACACGCTGCATCTGCACCTCGTCACGGGTTCGGTTATCGACCTTGCCTGCTCCGGGTACGAGATTACGCCGGGCGGAGGGGACGATCACGGCAACCAGTTGCCGCCAACGCTGCACTACACCCCGCCGGACGGCTGGGAGCGCACGATCCAGTACCTCGACATGCGGGGTGTCGTGGCTATCGAGGTAACGCGATCACCCGCACAGATCGCGTTGGACGCACGAGAGACGGCCGGCGATGGTGGGCAGCATGAAGATGCCGACGCGGCGTAACGGCTGGGGCAGAGGCTCACATGGATACTGGCAACTACTGGGCCGATCTTGGCAAAGAGGGGCCGATCGTCGCGGCGCTGCTGGGGTTCATCGGCGGGCTGCTGCGCGGGTGGTGGGTGTTGGGTCGGGAACACGAGGAGCTACGCCGTGACCGCGACTATTGGAGAGAAGCCGCAAACCGGGCCGCAGGCATCGCGGAGACCCCCATCCGCGTCGCCGAGCGACGAGCCTCACATGAGCGCGATTAGCCGTTTCTGTCACTGGCTACGCCGCACACATACACCGGCGGACATTGATTATGACGCGCGGCATGCGTTCGAAGCACGCATCCAGGACATTGAAGCGCGTCGGGAGATGCTGGCGTTGCGCGAAGAGGTCATCACCAGTCGGCATCATCGCCGCCGTGACGCGAGGAGTGTCCACCGATGATCGTGATCGGGAACGCCACGATCCTGGAGATGATCTGGTTCGCGACCGGGGTGATCGGGTTCTCGGTCAACGTCTGGGCGCTTAACGACTCGTTGGCCGATCTGCGTTGGCAGCAGGCAGTCCCGCACCGCGAAGGGCCAGACCGCCGGCAGAGGAGCAACGATGTTGAGTGGCGAAACCGCATGGTGCGAGAGCGCATTGCATGGGGTAGCGCGCGCGACGAGACGCTGCGCTCGCTAATCCAGCTCCTGTTCATCCTGATCGCAGTCGTTGCGATGGCAACGCCGCCGGCGAACATCGACCGACCCGTGACGCCGTTGTCAGCCATCATCACCATCGGCCTGCTGACGACCCAGGGGCTTCTCGCTGCGAAGGCCGTGCTGAATCGGCGCGACCGGCTGTGGATCATCGGGACATTGACGCGGCGTGAGTGGAAAGAGGACTGAGCATGACCTACACAGCAGACACGTCGATTCTGGGGCGCGGGACGGCGAGCGCGGAGGCCGTGCAGGCGTGGTTCGCCGAGCAGGGG
>CALMXF010000108.1 GCA_937870985.1 uncultured Chloroflexota bacterium | reverse complement strand
GGTGCGCTGCTTGATCTGGGCCAGGAGGTAGCCAAAGCGACGCGCCGGCACGCGCGCCTTCGAGCCGCATCGCAGCCGGAGCACGGTCGATGCCCGGGAACGGCAGTGGAAAGTCACGACTCTCCGGCGACCACTCGAAGCGTGGGATAAACGGGGTCAGCGTCGCCGCGATGTCGTGCCGCTGCGGGCGCGATCGTCCGGCTCCCCCGATCGGATCTCGCGAGCTCAAGTCTCGTCGGTCCACTCGACCACTCCATCCCCAAAGCGTCGACTCGCGGCAGTGTCCACGACCTCGACGACTCTGTCTGACCCTGGCTGGATCATCGGCGTCATTGCACTCGTCAGGGTGTACGGACACCCACCACGAGGATAGCATCATGGATGCGCATGGTCAATTTTTCCACGGTGTCACAGGTTCGGAGGCGCGGCTGGCCAGAATGTCGATGTGTACGGACACATCGCCCGGGGCGTGCCGCCGATTCTGGACTCCCAGTCACAGCTATGCGCGACTGCCGCCGTGTTTTCGCCATGATACGGTGAACTGTCAAGCCAGACGCATCGCTCCGTGTCATTTGTCGAGCCAGAGCGACCCCTTCTCCTGCCGTCATCAGGCGGCGGGGCAGGGGCTCGTCACCTGTTTTGCGCGTACGAATGCAGACTCTGGACCTCCCGCACAGGCTGGATCGTTCACGGTGTCGGGGCACTGCATGGACGGGCAGGGAACGACCCTCCGCCAATCGGCCGCCGTGACCACGCAGTCCTCTTCTCGCCCACCCCGTCGCATGCTAGATTGCCCACGATATCGAATCGTGGTTCAGGGAGGAGAAATTCAGGATGGCAGTTGACACGAAGCCCGACATCGCCACGCTACGAGACCGAGTCAAGGAGGCAATCCAGAACGAGCGCGGCCATGTCGTTGAGATCGCCGAGACGATCCGCGTCAACCCGGAGCTAGGCTACGAGGAACGGATGGCGTCCCAACTGTTGGCCGACCATCTGAAGGAGGCCGGCTTCGAGGTCGAGAAACCGTACAAGGGAATCGAAACCGCCTTTCGCGCCACCCGACGAGGCAAGGGAGACGGTCCGACGATCGCAGTCCTCGCGGAGTACGACGCGCTGGCCGGGATCGGCCACGGTTGCGGACACAACCTGATCGGTGGATCAGGGCTCGCGGCAGCGCTCGGGCTCGGCGCGGTAATCGACGAGCTCAACGGAACAGTCATCATCATGGGCACGCCGGCCGAGGAGGGCGGCGGTGGCAAGATCAAGCTGGCAGAGGCCGGCGCGTTCGACGACGTGGATGCGGCGCTGATGATCCACCACGCAGGCGATCGCTCCGGCTCGGCGGTGGAGTGGCCGCAAGGGACCTGCCTGGCTGTGCAGGGCCTGAAGGTCGAGTTTTTCGGCAAGCCTGCCCATGCCGCGGCCGACCCATATAACGGCGTCAATGCGCTCAACGCACTGATCAAGACGTTCACCGGCATCGATGCGTTGCGCCAGCACATCCGCATGGAAGCCCGCATCCACGGCATCATTACCCACGGCGGGGACGCGGCGAACGTCGTCCCGCACCACTCCGCCGGTGAATTCCTCGTCCGCGCTGACACGCGCGATTATG
This sequence comes from uncultured Chloroflexota bacterium, assembly GCA_937870985.1. GTDB lineage: Bacteria > Chloroflexota > Chloroflexia > Thermomicrobiales > CFX8 > JAMLIA01. Next base: position 7,900 of record CALMXF010000108.1, on the reverse strand, counting down.
TCGATGAGCTTGTCGTGAAGGTCAAGAACATCGCCCAGGGCGCGGCGCTGATGACCGGCTGCGAGGTCACCGTCGAGGATGGCATGATGCACTTCGACATGCGACCCAGCTACGTTCTCGGCAAGGCCTACCAGGACAACATGGCCGATGCCGGCATCGACCTCAGCCAGGGTCGTGAGGGCCGCGGGATGCACTCGACCGACTTCGGCAACATCTCCTATCTCATTCCGTCCGTCACTGGTTCATTCGCTATCTCGAAGACGCCGATCCCCGGCCACTCGCAGCAGGTGGTCGATGCCTCCGGCTCGGAGTTCGGCTACGACCAGTACGTCAAGGTCTCGACCGCGATGGCGCTGACCGTGCTCGATTTGCTCTCCAACCCCGAGCTCCTCGCGGAAGCCAAGGCCGCACATGCCCGTTGGTCCGAGCTGTACGAGCGATAGGGGGTATCGTGGCGAACACAACGGCCGACACGCTGCGCGATCGGGTTCGCGCGGCGATCGAGAGCGAGCGCGAGCACCTGGTTGAAGTCGGCGAAACGATCCGGCTCAATCCGGAGCTCGGTTATCAGGAGTTCATTGCCTCGCAAACACTGGCCGATCAGCTTCGGGAGGCAGGCTTCGAGGTCGAGAAGCCGTACAAGGGCCTGGAGACAGCCTTCCGCGCGACGCGAAAGGGAAGCGGCGACGGACCCACCGTCGCGATACTCGCGGAGTATGATGCGCTCAAGGGCATCGGTCACGGCTGTGGCCACAATCTGATCGGGGCCTCTGGTCTCGCAGTCGCGTTAGGGCTCGGCGCGGTGCTGGATGAGGTCAACGGCACGGTCGTCATCATGGGCACGCCGGCCGAGGAGGGCGGCGGCGGCAAGGTCAGGTTACTGGAGGCCGGCGCGTTCGATGACATCGACGCCGTCCTGATGATCCATCACATGGGTGACGAGACCGGCTCCGCGGTCGACTGGCCGGACGGCACCAGCCTGGCAACGAACGGGCTCGGCTTCGAGTTCTTCGGCAAGCCGGCCCACGCTGCGGGCGACCCGTACAACGGCGTCAATGCGCTCAACGCCGTCATCCAGACGTTCGAAGGCATCGACGCGCTGCGCCAGCACATCACGATGGATGCTCGCATCCACGGCATCATTACCCACGGCGGCGACGCGGCAAACGTCGTCCCGAAATACGCTGCCTGCAGTTTCGGCATCCGCGCTTCGTTCAGCGAGACGGCAGCCGACCTCGCTGCAAAGGTGCGCCACATCGCCGAAGGCGCAGCACTAGTAACCGGCTGTGAGCTGAAGGTGACCGAGCGCGACGCGCCCTATGCCGACAAGCGTCCCAGCTACGTCCTCGGCCGCAAGTTCCACGAGAACATGGCAGCTGCCGGACTGGACACACACAAGATGCCGAAGGGCCGAATGATGGCGTCGACCGATCTCGGCAACGTGTCACATCGGGCGCCGGCCGTCGCTGGTTACTTCGCGATCAGTGAGACGCCGATCCCCCACCACTCCCAGCAGGTGCTGGATGCGTCTGGCTCAGAGTACGGCTACGGCCAGTTTGTCAAAGCCTCAACCGCAATGGCCTGGACCGCGCTGGATGTCCTGCTCGACCCTGCGATGAGCAAGGCCGCATGGGACGAGCATGCAAACTGGTTGGAGAAATACAGCGGGTAGGAACCTGCCTCGTGGGAAGGGCAACGCCGCCCTTCCCACAACACGAGAGACAGGCGCAGGCCGGAGATGACGACAGCCGGCGACAGACTCTCGCGCAACCTGCCGGGTCGATTCTCGAACAGACCGCCGGCCGCTAGCGATCTCCGACCGGAGTGATAGTGGCGGCAACGCTCTCTGGCGCTGAGGCGGGAGCCGCCTCACCCTCGATTCGCAGATCCGGCAGCCAGCGCAGCCAGCGCGGCAGATACCAGTTCCACTTGCCCAGCAACGCCATCGTCGCGGGGACGAGGATCGAGCGCACGATCGTTGCGTCGAGGAAGATGGCAATTGCCAGCCCGAATCCGAGCTGTTGCATCTCGACCAGGTTCCCCATCGAGAAGGCGAAGAACACCGCCACCATGATCAGCGCCGCGCCGGTGATGATCCGGCCAGTGGATTCCAGACCAACCGCCACCGATTCGCGGTTGTCGCCGGACTGGTCGTAATGTTCGCGGATTCGGCTCAGCAGGAAGACGTGGTAATCCATCGACAGGCCGAACAGGATGCAGAACAGGAAGATCGGCAGCCAGTTCGTGATGATGTGCGTCTGGGTGAACCCGAACAACCCAGCCCCATACCCCTTCTGGAAGATCAGCACGAGAATGCCGTAGGAAGCCCCGACCGACAGCAGGTTCATGATGATCGCCTTGAAGGGCACGATGATCGAGCGGAATGCCAGCGTCAACAGGACGAAGCTCAAGCTCAGCACAAACGCGAATACGATCGGTGTCCGGTCACTGACAAACTGGTTGAAATCTTCGTTGAACGCCGGCGCGCCGGAGACATACACGTTCCCGGCAAGATCGCCAAATGCCGCCGGGACAAGATCGCCGCGCAGCAGATGGACGGCGTTCGCAGACTCAGGGGACGTCGCGTCCACCGCCAATGGGCTCGTCAGCAATGTCAGATCACCGGCGTCATTCGTCACCGTCTGGACAGGCCCGAACACCGGTTGTTGCGCGAGCTCGGCGGTGAGGCGGTCGACCCCCTCCCGGACTCGAGGATCACTCGCGGGTGCGTCGATCACGACCTCGATCGGAGAGACGATACCGGCATAGAAATCACGAGCGATGATCTGGTACGCGTCCCGGATCATCCCCGGCGGGTAGTTCTCGACCCCGACCATGCCGGTTCGGAGATCGAGGAACGGGATCGACATCGCGACGAGAAGCCCGCCCGCCAGAATCATGCTGACGATCGGACGGGCCATGACCAGGTGGCTCGCCCGCGACCAGAACCCCGGGCGCCCTGTCGGGCTGGTGGTCGCCGGCTGGTCGTACGACCGGCGTCGCGGCCAATTGATCCGATCGCCGAGCAACCCAAGCAGGGCAGGAACGAGGGTCACCGAGACGGCAATCGAGACAGTGACGACGACGACCGCGCCGGTTCCGACGCTTCGGAAGATCGTCACCGGCATCAGAAACATGCCAGTCAGCGCGATGATCACCGTTGTGCCGGAGAAGACGACTGCCTTGGTCGCAGTCGCTCCGGTGCGCTCGATCGCCGCGAGTCGATCGAACCCGCGGGCACGCTCCTCGCGGAAGCGCTCGATGATGAAGAGCGAGTAGTCGATCCCGACGGCGAGACCGATCATCGTGATGACGTTCAGGATCAGCGACGTCAGTTGCATCATCTGCCCGACGACAGCCGTGATCCCCACCGCGACGGCGATCGCCACAAGGGCGACGACAAGTGGCACAGCGGCCGCGACGAGCGCGCCGAAGACGATCACCAGAATCACGAGCGCGATCGGCAGGCCAAAGAGCTCGGCCTGCTCCAGGTCCTGTTGCGCAATCTCGCTCGCGTAGTACGACGCGCTGAGATCGCCAACGGTCAGGACGCGGATGTCACCCTGCCCCTGCCTCCGGACAAGATCGAGGAATTCAGCGCCGTGCTTCTCAACGTCCTTCACCTGGCCGGTGAGGGTAACCGGGATGATCGTCGAATGGCGGTCGGCGGACACCAGCCCGGCCGCCTCAGGAGCACCGGCAGACGACAGCTGGTAGTAGTTCATCGCCGAGGCGACAACATTCGTCATGCCAAGCAGGTGCTGGGTTGTCTGATCGACGGTCTGCTGAAATGCCGGGTCATCCACTGTCAGCGTCGGCGAGGTAACGACGATGGTCTCTCGGGCTGGCTCGACGCCGTGTAGCCGCTCTTCGACCAGCCGCACACCCTTGACCGATTCCGGCTCGCTGGTGAACTCCGCCTGACCGGTGAGATTACTCGGCAGTATGGCCTGAGCCGCGAGCGCGACGCCCATCGCAACAATCCAGGCGATGATCACGAGCCATGGTCGGCGCGCGCTCCAGTGCGCCAGACGACCAATCGACATGAACGCTCCCTCTGTCCTTCACCGGCCGGCCAGACTGTCCCCACCGTCTACCAACGCAGAAGCCAGCGGGGAATAATCACCAATCGAGGAGTATCCCACACCAGGCGCCCTTAACGTCGCGCGCCTGCTGCCTCAGACCGACCCAACCAGGTGCGCCGACTACCCCGACGGAGTCCTGGCAGATGTCGTAGGATCTGCGAATCGCGCAAGCGCACCCGGTTGATATCCGACAGGACGGCAGCCCTTGCCGCCACTCGCCGCATTAGTGGGCGCACGATGGACGAACCAGGCATCATCATCCGAGCGTTGATTCTCGGCTTCACTGTCGCTGCGCCGCTTGGCCCGACTGGCGTGACGGTCGTTCGACGGAGCCTGTCACTGGGCGCGTGGTCAGGGTTCGGCGTCGGGCTCGGCGCGGCATTGACGGACTTCGTCTATTTCGGCGCGACACTGGCCGGGCTAACGCCGCTGATCGAACGGGTCAGCTGGCTACCTCCGGCACTCTATATCTTCGGGGTAGCCCTGCTCGGGAAGATGGGAATCGACGCGATCCGCGAGTCTCGCCACGACATCCACGATGCGATGGTGCTGACGCGCGGTGTCGCGCCAATCCACGACGCTCGCTGGCGCGACGCCGTCCTACTTGGGATCGGCGTGACGATCGTCAATCCGGCTGCGATCTCGGCGTGGATCTCGCTCGGTGGCGCGTTCTCAGCAGCGCACATGGCAGGTCAACCGATTACGATCGGCATCGCCGCGATGCTTGCGGTTGCCACCGGCAGCGCGACCTGGTTCGCGATTCTCTCCGCAGTCTCCGGACTCGGAGGAGCATCTGCCAGCCGCGCGCCTATCCTGATCCGTTCGGCCGGCTTCGCCTCAGGGATCATCCTGTTGGGCTTCGCTGCCGCTTTTCTCTGGCGGGCCATCGACGTGATCTTCGGATAGCCCCGGCGCTCAGATCCGCGCGCCGTGCGACGCGATGATTCGATCCGCGAGCTGCTCGGCAGCAGCTTTGCCCGCCGAGATGTTATCTGGTATCCCGACACCGCGAAGCGCTGATCCGGTCACGACTACGCCCGGTATTGCCTTGGCGAGCCAGTCGATCCGGAGCAGCCGCGCGGCGTGGCCGACGACGTACTGCGGCATCGCATCGACCCATCGATAGACTCGCGCGAGCGTAGGCTCGGCGTCAATTCCCAGGATCTCACGCAACTCCGCCCGGACACGGAGAACGACATAGTCGTCCGGCGCGTCGCGCCACCAGCTTTCGCCAGGCCGGCCAATGACGACGCGCAGAAGCGATTGCCCGGCCGGCGCACGGCCCTCGAACTTCTCGGACGACCAGGTCACTGCCCGGATCGCCTTTCCCTCAGCGCGAGGGACGACGAATCCTCTTCCAGCGTTCACCGGCAGCGCCCCTGCCGGGTAGCCCAGTGAGATGCTCACGCTCGATCCATACGGAATCTTCCGCAACTCGTCCGCCAGTTCCGATGCCAGTGTCGCCAGCAAATCAGCGCTGGCCGGCGCCGGTGTCGCCAGGACAACACCATCGACCGCGAGTGTCTCGCCGCTCGACAAGTCCAGCCGGTATCCGCCATCAACTGACGAGAGCCCGACGACAGCGTCATTCAGCCGCACGTCGGTCTCGCCCAGCGCCTCGCTCATCGCGTCGATCAGCTGCCCGAGCCCGCCGGCCAGACTGACAAACGGCGTCAATCGCGCCGAAGGGCTGGGGCCAGGCGCGGCGGCCCGGCGCTGGGCGATCGCTCCGCGGATGATTCCACCCTGTTCGAGCTCGACCTGCCGCAGACGGGGCATCGTCGAGAGGACGCTGAGCTGGTCTGCGTCGCCGGAGAAGATTCCGGAAACCAGTGGCTCCGCCAGGTGATCGAACACCTGACTGCCGAGCCGGCGACGGACGAATGAGCCGACCGATTCATCTGCCTCGTCGCGCCGGGCCGGGACCGCGACATCGAGCAGCATCCGCAGCTTGCCGACCGGCGAGAGGAGCGGCGTGGTCGCGATGGCTTTGTACTGAGTCGGGACGAGCATCGTCATCCCCTCCGGCAATGGCACGAGCTCGCCGTTATGCAGGATGAACGTGCCGCCGCCCCCGGGCCGGGTCTCGACGAGCGAGGCGCACAGCCCGAGCCGGTCGATCATTGCCACCCCGGACGGCTTGTATGACAGGATCGAATCCGGCCCGCTCTCGAGCAGGAACCCATCCACGTGGTCGGTCCGGACAACCCCGCCAAGTCGCGAATCACGCTCGATCAATACGACTTCGACGCCGCGATCGCGGAGCGCCAACGCAGCGCTCAACCCCGCAACACCGCCGCCGATGACCGCCGCGCGAGGCCGATTCCCAATCGTCTCAGGCACGATACGCATCCTCCTCGAGCTCAGTGTTCTTCACGCGCATTCTAGCGGGTATGGTGTTCATTCAATCCCCAGTTTCGAGCCACAGCAGAGAGGACGGGCCGGCCAATCGTGGCACAGGAATCACTCGGGACGATCATAATTGTCCGCCGCGTGTCGATGTTCGCGCTAGGCGACGAGCGATGATGCCAGCAGAACGACGAGCGCCGTCAGGAGGATATTCAGAACCAGAAAGCCGAAGGAAATTCGCTCCCACTTGCGACGCTGGAGCTTCAGCGTCGGGTCTGCATCACCGGCCGCCAACTCCTGCTCGACAATCCGGGCCAGTCGCCGATTGACCCAGTAAGCGTGGATCAGCATCAGCACGAGGACGACCCCGGCATATTCCAGCTTCATGTGCAGGCGTCGGCCATAGAACGTCTCGGTCAGGTGCAGCCAGGCGACGCTCCGGCGCTCGCCGTTGTAGTAACCAGTGATCGCCCCGATCGTGATCATCACCCAGGCGATTGGCTGGTAGCGTTTGCCGATCTGAAGCAGGAGGAGCGTCCGGTTCACCGCCGCCAGGCCCGGCATCGCTCGCACGAAGGGAATGACGACTAGCAGGATGAAGATCATCCCGCCGAACCAGGTAATAATGGACAGCAGGTGCAGCCAGCGCACAACTGCCCAAATGGAAATGGATGCCACGAACGCTCCCAGCTAACCGCAGATTGTCGTCACCCGCGATTTTACCCGGCCGCGACCGATGGCTCGCCGACTCGTGGCTCGAAGTTGCAGGCGCTATCGCTTTCCAGATAGTCGCCGGTCCGTGCGAACGCGCGTGAGCGCGATCCCCCGCAGATATCCCGGAACTTGCAGATGCCGCACTTGCCTTTCAACAGCGATGGGTCGCGCAGCTCCCGGAAGACCGGATGGTTCCGGTACACGTCGACGACCGACTCCGAGCGGACATTGCCGGCAACGACCGGCAAGAAGCCGCTCGGGCAGATCTCGCCGATGTGCGAGATGAAACAGAAGCCATTTCCCGCGTTGACCGCCCTTGTCGCGCGACCGATCCCGTCGCTCGACTGAAACCCCGGGCCAGCGACCGGCGCTTGCTGGTGCTGCATCAATACTCTGCGATAGTGGTAACCCTCGGTCAGCTTGAGGTTCCACGAAGCGGTCTTGCTGCGCTCGATCAACCACTCGAAGACTTCTTCGTACTCATCGGCGGTCAACTCGTCGAGGTTCGCGCCCCGCCCTGTCGGCACGAGACAGAAGACGGCCCAGACTACCGCGCCGAGCTGTTCCGCCAGATCGGCCATAGCCGGGAACGACGCCAGCGTCCGACGGCAGAGCGTCGTGTGGATCTGGACAGGGATGCCCAGCCGATGGGCGGATGCGACGATGTCCATGGCCCAGCCGAACGCCCCGTCGACCTGTCGGAAGGCGTCATGCTCGGCGGCGTTGGGGCCGTCGAAGCTTACCGCGATCCG
>CALMXF010000107.1 GCA_937870985.1 uncultured Chloroflexota bacterium | reverse complement strand
GATGATCGTGCCGGCCCGCTTCGCCCGCGATCCGGCGCGGCGCGACGCAGCCAGCAACACGAAGGAAAGGAGGTGAGGAGCATGACCGAACGGCAAGCCCGCATCGGGCGGGTGGCGAAGCAGCGCTGGGAGTGTCGCTGCGGCGAACCCCCGATCCTGTTGGGGATGTACGAGCCAGGCGGCCAGATTCAAATCAAGGTCCGCGACCGATTCTACGAGGCGTCGGGTTGTGTCCATGCAACCTGCCCACGCTGTGGCGCACAGCACATCCTCGATCTGCGGCCAGCGTCTGCCAGCGGCGACCTGCCAGAGAGCCTGGCCGGCGACCATGGCGGCTGGCGCTGATTCCCCCGACCTACAGCACCTGATGCTGTTCTTCCTGAACTGAGCGCACAAGCGCCACGACATCCGGACAACCCGGACTGGCGGTGCGCTCGCGTCCCGCCCTCCGGGCTGCCCGGCCACTGGAGTGGCAATGAACAGTAACGAACGATCTACCCCAGACCCCAGCGACTGGCTCACCGCGCTCATTGCGCGCTCGCTCGGCGATGTCGAGATGACCCCGGATCTCGATCTGGCGCTCTCGCGTTATGCGCTCCTCGCTCGCGACGACCTGGCCATCCGCGACCGATTGCTGACGATGCTCTCGTGGAAGGTGGCACGATTCTGTGCCCGCTACCGCCGCCGTGCCATTGACCCGTGGGAGATCGACGATGTCCAGCAGGAAGCGTTTCTTGCGTTCGTCGATGTGTTGGCAGGGTGGCAGCCGCTGACGAGCCAGGACGGTCCGGCTGGTTTCGGCTACTACTTCCTGCGCGTGTTTCCAATGCGCCTGGCCGGACGGGTGCGCGCGCTGCTGCGCGAGGGCGCGATCGTCGCGCCACAAGACGGAGCGCCGCACGACCCGCTGGACTCGATCGATATCGAAGATATCGTCCTGGCCAACCAGGTGATCGTTGAGATCTGCGGTTACCTCAACTCGCGCGACCAGGCTATCTTCCAGCTCTCGGTCCGGGATGGCCACGGCCCATCGCGGATCGCGGAGCTGATCGGAGTCAACCGCCGCACCATCCATCGTCACTGGCCGGCGATCGTCTCGATCGCTCGTGAGCGCCTGCGCGATGCTAGTTGAGCCTGCGGTATCCTGCCGCGGAGAGAGCTCTGCGAGAACGAAAGGGCGGTGAGGATGCGAAGGATCGTTGTTATCGGGGCTGGCGTGGTTGGCGCGTCGCTTGCCTTCCGGCTGGCACAGGCCGGCCAGGCAGTTGTGCTGCTCGACTCCGCCGAGCCGGGCTGGGGCACAACCGGCTCGAGCTTCGCGTGGACCAACTCAAACACCAAGACGCCTGAAGATTACTTTGCCCTCAACGTTGCCGGAATGCGTGCCTGGGGCGAGCTACGCGATGAGCTTGGCGACGCCCCGTGGTACAGCGAGGGGGGCAACCTCGCCTGGATCGTGGGTGACGATGGCGGCCGGCTCGAGGCGCAGGTTGCGCGGCTCCGCGCCTGGAGCTACCCGGTTGAATGGTTGAGCCGGGCCGAGATGGCGGATCTGGAGCCAGCGCTCCGCGTCGAGGACGATGTCGAGCAAGGGGTCTACTTCCCGACCGAGTCATGGGTCGATGGGCCTGCCATGGCCCGAGCGATGGCCGACGAGGCTCGTAAACACGGCGCAGAGGTTCACGTTGCCAGCCAGGTGACGGCGATCGAGCGCGATGGTGGGCGAATCAGCGGTGTCCAGTTGGCGAACGGCGAGCGCATCGCCGCCGACCTCGTCGCCAACTGCGCCGGCCCTGCCGCGGATGCGATTGCCCGGCTGGCCGGCAGGGAGTTGCCGCTAGCGCCGACCCGCGGGCTGATCGTTCGCGCCAGCCACGCGAGCGGACAGGTTCGGCGGATCGTCCACACGCCGCGAGTGCACCTCCGGCCGGA